>NZ_DCJO01000009.1:0-39875 GCF_002320075.1 Intestinimonas sp. UBA1698
ATGCCCCCGCCGCCGCGGAAGCCTCCCCCGCCCCCGAAGCCGCCGCCCCGGAAACCCCCCCCGCCGAAGGAGCCGCCGGAGCGCCCGCCGAAGGAGCCGCCCCGTCCGGCGCCGCCGCCCCGGGAGGAACCGCCGCCCCCGCCGAAGAAGGCGCCGCCGCCCATGCCGGGTCCGCCCGGCCCCCTGGGGGGACGGGGGGGAGGGGGCGGACGGTGGCGGTGGGGCCGGCCCCAGAAAAGGGGCCGGTAAACATAGGGGGGAGGGGGCATCCCGGGCAGCAGATAGCGCCGCCGGTAGCGGCTGTAGCGCATACTGTCCAGGATCATGGCGATAAACAGGATGACGACCAGCAGGAAGAAGACCGAGCCCAGCCCAAAGAATCCGCCGCCGCGGCTGTAGGCGGCGTCATAACCGGGGGCGGGGACGGAGCTTTGCCCGCCGTTGGGGGCTGCGGCCGTCCCGCCGGAGGTGGTGCCTCCGCTCAGATCGGCGGCGTAATAGGTTTCATACCAGGCGTGCACCTGATCGAACAGGGCGATGACGGCGGCGTCGTAGTTCCCCGCGTCGAAATCATCCCAGAAATAGTCGTTGAGCCATCCGTCCAGCTTGGAGGCGGTGAGGCTGTCCTCCAGCCCGCGGCCCACCATAGCCCAGCCCTTGCCCTCCCCGGGGGAGAGCAGGAGCAGGAAGCCGTTGTTGGCGTCGGCATCTCCGATGCCCCAGGAATGAAAGATCTCGGCGGCGTATTCATCAGAGTACATGCCGTCCAGAAAATCCACCGTCACCACCACTAGCTGGGCGCCAGTGGCCTCCCACAGGGCCTCGTTCTGCTGGACGATGTAGTTCTCAGTGTCGCTGGAGAGGACATCGGCATAGTCGGCCACATAAAACACGGAGGTGGGCTCCACCACCGCCAAGGCGGCGGGGGAGAGAAGCAAAAGACCGCACAGAAGGGCCGCCGCCAGACGGGGCAGGATGTTTCTATGGTTTTTCAAGGGCAGCTCCTTTCATCGGTAGGTAGGCAGGGGGGATACGAAGGCCACGTGCCGCAGCAGGTTGGCCGGGAAGGTCCCCAAAACGTGGTTGTTAAAGTCCAGAGCCTGGGCGTTGTAGGGGTCCTTGGCGATGCTCAGGGTCCGGGACTGGAGCTCGGCGGTGAAGCCGGAGACATATTTGGCGTCCTGCTCGGAGAGCGCCTCGTCCGCCAGAGTGTTCAGGACCAGCTCGGCCACCACGGCCAGATCGGCCTGGACGAAGGGGTCGGTGACGTCGGCGGACAGGGCGTCCAGATTGGACTTCAGGTCGGTGAGGTTGGCGTTGTCGGCGGGGAGGTAGCGGCTGGCTACGGTGTAGAGGTTGGCGCAGGTGGCCCGGCGGGCCTCCAGGTCCCCTTTGACGGAATGTCCGTCGCCGTAGGCCCCGGTTTCAAAGACCTCCAGGGCGTCGCTGCGCAGACTGGTCAGGGAGCGGTGGGCGCCGAAGACGACGCTGAACAGGATGACCAGCACCGTCACCACCACGGCCCCCCGGCGGGACTTCAGAAAGGCCATGGCTTACCCCCTCAGCTCCAGGAGCTTCTGCTTGAGCTCACCCTCGATGCGGCCCAGCTCCAGCTCGGCCTCCCTGCGCTTCTGGGCGCCCTCCTGCTGGATCTTCATGACCTCGTCCAGGGTGGAGATGAGCTGCTGATTGGTGTGCTGCAGGGTCTGGATGTCCACCACGCTGCGCTCGGCCTCCTTAGCGGTCTCGATGGTGCCCATCTTCAGCATGTCGGCGTTCTTCTGCAGCAGCTCGTTGGTCATGTTGGTGACGGCGCTCTGGGCGGCGGTGGCCTGCCGAGAGTGCTCCAGCCCCAGGGAGAGGACCATCTGGCTCTTCCACAGGGGGATGGTATTCACCAGAGAGGACTGGATCTTTTCCAGCATCAAAGCGTCGTTGTTCTGGATGAGCCGGGTCTGGGGGCCCATCTGGATGGAGATCATCCGGGTCAGCTCCAGGTCGTGGAGCTTCTTTTCAAACCGGGAGCACAGATTGGCCAGATCGTTGTAGGCCTGGGCGTCCTCCTGGCTGCCGCTGGCGGCGGCCTTCCGGCGCAGCTCCTCCAGCTCCACCGAGCGGGTCTTTTCCAGCTTCTTCTTGCCGGCCAGGATATACATGGTCAGCTCTTTGTAGTACTTGGTGTTGAGCTCGTACATCTGGTCCAGCATGGCCACGTCCTTCATCAGGGTGACCTGGTGATTCTCCAACACCTCCACGATCTTGTTTACGTTGGTCTCGGCCTTGGCGTACTGGGCCTTCATGGCGTTGAGGTCGTTTTTCTTCTTCTGGAAGAAGCCAAAGACCCCCTTCTTCTCCTCCTGACCAAAGTTCTGCAGCTCGCCCACCAGGCCGGCCAAAGCGTCGCCCACCTCGCCCAGATCCTTGGTCCGCACCGAATTGAGGGTGTTTTCCGAGAAGGAGGCGATGTTCTTCTGGGCGGCGGCGCCGTACTGAAGGACCATGTTGGAGTCAGTGATGTCGATCTTCTCGGAGAAGTCGTTGACCATCTTCCGCTCGGCGTCGGTGAGCTGGCTCTCGTCCAGCTTGACGGCGTGCTCGTCCCGAGCCTTCTGGGCGGCGGCAGCGTCCTCGGCGGTGAGGGTGGGCTCCAGGGTCAGGTTGGGGGCCTGGGGAGCCTGAGCAGCGGCGGCGGTGTCGGGGGTGAGGGTCAGCTCGGGGGTGAAGTCGGTATTGTCAGTCATGTCGGCGCATCCTTTCTCATATCGTCGTTTCGATTTATTGCTGCTCCGCGCGGAGCGATTCTCCCGCCAGCCCCTCCCGGGCCAGCATGTTTTCCATTACGGTGATGTCGGTGGAGATGTCCAGGGCCTCGTCGCCGAAAAGCGCGTCCAACTGCCGGTCGAAGGCGGTGGCGACGGTGTCCATCATAGTCTCAATTTTGCCCATGGTGCCGTCAATATTGGCGCCCGAGATTCCTGCAGCGTCCATGCGGTCATAGGCGTTGAGGAGCTTCAGCGTGGTGGGCAGGTAGTAGTTCAGAAACTTGCGGATCTGGGGCAGCTTCCGGGGGTGCTCCACCACGTGGGCGATGATTTTGGCGGTGACGGCCTCCATGTGGTCGATCTGGGCCGAGATCTTGGGGTCCTCGATGCTGTCGTTGAGCCGATGCATCTCGGACAGGGCCAGGTCCCGCTGCCGGATCAGTTCGTCCAGCTCGGGGCTGCCGGTCGTGGCGGGCTCGCGCTCCGGCTCGGGGTCCGGGACGGTGAAGGTTTTGTCCGGGCAGAGCTTTTGAACCACCAGATAAGCGGCGATGGACAGTCCGGCGGCCGCAAGGAAGTGGATGAGCTTATACAGGGGCAGGAACAGTCCGAAGATCAGCCAGACCAGCCCCACGGCATAGACCGGCCAGGGGGACTTTTTTACGATGTGCGCCATAACTGCCTCCTCAAATAAAATACAAAAATATTGTACCCTTCCTGTGGGGTGGTGTCAATCCCACACCATTGACACGGGAGGGAAAAATCATTATGATATAAGGAATATCCAAGCTTTGGCCAGAGAGTAAGGGAGACGTTGTCCATGATGCAGTTAGAAGATTTCAAGGCGGCCCGCAGTGTCCTGTCCGGCGTGATCCGGCCCACGCCGCTGGTCCACTCCACCGCTTTTTCCAAGACGACAGAGAATCACGTATACATCAAGCCGGAGAACCTGCAGGTTACGGGAGCCTATAAAATCCGGGGAGCCTACTATAAGATCAGCACCCTCACCCAGGAGGAGAAGGACCGGGGGCTGGTCACCGCCTCCGCCGGAAACCACGCCCAGGGAGTGGCCTACGCCGCCCAGCACGCCGGGGTGAGCGCCACGGTGGTGATGCCCACCACCACTCCGCTGGTGAAGGTAAACAACACCAAGGACTACGGGGCTAACGTGGTGCTCCAGGGGGCCACCTTCGACGACGCCGCCGAGCTGGCCGCCCAGCTCTCCGAGACGGAGGGCTACACCTATGTCCACCCCTTCAACGACCCGGTGCTGGCCACCGGCCAGGGCACCATCGCCTATGAGATCTTCTCCGACCTGCCCGACGTAGACATCATCCTGGTGCCCGTCGGCGGCGGCGGACTGGCCGCCGGCGTGTCCACCCTGGCCAAGCTGCTCAACCCCAACGTAAAGGTCATCGGGGTGGAGCCCACCGGGGCCGCCTCCATGCGCGCCAGCCTGGAGGCGGGCCACATCGTCACGCTGCCCGGCGTGGACACCATCGCCGACGGCGTGGCGGTCAAGACGCCCGGGGACAAGATCTTCCCCTACATCCAGCAGAATCTGGACGGCATCCTCACCTTGGACGACGGGGAGTTGGTGGACGCCTTCCTGGATATGATGGAAAAGCACAAGATGATCGTGGAGAATGCCGGGCTGCTGACCATCGCCGCCCTGAAGCATTTGGGCTGCAAGGGGAAAAACGTGGTGCCCATCCTCTCGGGGGGCAACATGGACGTCATCACCGTGGCCTCGCTGGTGCAGCACGGCCTGGTCCGCCGGGGGAGGGTGTTCACCTTCTCGGTGCAGCTCCCCGACCGGCCCGGCGAGCTGGTCCGGGTGGCCGAGTTGGTGGCGGGCCTCAACGGTAACATCATCAAGCTGGAGCACAACCAATTCGTCAACATCAACCGGCAAGCGGGCGTGGAGCTCCGGGTTACCCTGGAGGCCTTCGGCATGAGCCACAAGGCCGAGATTATGGACGCCCTCCAAAATGCGGGCTATGACGCCAAAGAGGTCATGCCCGGCAACCTGTATGACTGACCGGGCCTGTCCCATTCCGGACCTGCTGCTGTCCCCCGGGCGAGCCCAGGGGACAGCTATCTGAAAAGCGGTGGGACCGTCCGAACGCCGAATACCGGCAGGATTCGGGAGAACCGGGTGTCCAAGGGGGAGACCGCAGGCCGACCGTGGCCATGCCGCGGCGCCGGAGAGGCGCGCCTCCTCTTTTGCCGCGGCCCCGCCGCTTGCTGTATCCTATGCCGCGGGGGAGCCGGGGGTGCCCGGCGGCGGACCGGCCGCGGACCCTTACTTGGTATCATACGGCAATTCCGTGAGGATGACCTTAAGGAGAGATGAAAAGATGCTTAAAATTGCTCCCTCCATTTTATCCGCGGATTTCTGCAACCTGGAGCGGGATATCCGGCGGGTGTCCTCCGCCGACTGGCTCCACGTGGACGTGATGGACGGCATGTTCGTGCCCAACATCACCATCGGCGTGCCGGTGGTGGAGTCCATCCGCAAGCACACCGACCTGTTCCTGGACGTCCACCTGATGGTGGAGAAGCCGGGCCGGTATGTGGAGGCCTTCGCCAGGGCGGGGGCTGACCTGCTCTCGGTCCACCTGGAGGCCGACATGCCTCCTTTTCTTAAGGAGGCCCTCCATGCGATGGACCAGTGCGGGGTAAAAAAGGCGGTGGCCCTGCGGCCCATCACCGCCGCCGAGGCGGTGCTGCCCTATCTGGAGCTGGGAGTGGATCTGGTGCTGGTGATGACGGTGGAGCCCGGCTTCGGCGGGCAGAAGTTTATGGCTGACCAGCTCCCCAAGATTGCGGCTGTTCGGCGTTACATCGAGCAGTATCGGCCCGGCTGCGACCTGGAGGTGGACGGCGGCATCAACGCCCAGACTGCACGGCAGGTCATCGACGCCGGCGCCAACGTGCTGGTGGCGGGCTCCGCCATATACGGCGCAGATGACCCTGCCGCCGCTATCGCCGCCCTGAGAGGGTAAAAATCCCACGACGTTTGGAGGAAATCCCTGATGCAGTATTTTCCGCCTGCCCTGGAGCGGCTCACCGAGCAGTTTGCCCGCCTGCCCGGCATTGGACACAAAAGCGCCCAGCGGCTGGCCTTTTTCGTGCTGTCCCAGCCGGAGGAGGATGCCCGGGCCTTCGCCGACGCCATCGTGTCGGCGAAACGGTCCATCTCCCTGTGTCCCGTGTGCCAGAACCTGACCGAGGGGGAGGGGCCCTGCGCCATCTGCCGGAACGAGAAACGGGACGGCGGAGTGGTGTGCGTGGTGGCCGATCCCAAGGACGTGGTGGCTCTGGAGCGGGCCCGGGAGTATGGCGGGCGCTACCATGTGCTCCACGGGGTCATCTCCCCCATGAACCATGTGGGGCCCGACGACCTGCACATCAAGGAACTGATGGAGCGGGTGTCCGGCGGAGAGGTGCGGGAGGTCATCATGGCCACCAACCCGGATACGGAGGGAGAGGCCACCGCCATGTATCTGTCCCGCCTGTTGAAGCCCTTTGGGGTGCGGGTGACCCGGCTGGCTTACGGCGTGCCGGTGGGGGGGCACCTGGAATACGCCGACGACGCCACCCTCATGCGGGCCCTGGAGGGCCGGAGAGAGATGTAAAAAGGGCGCTGCACCGGCTGCAGCGCCCTTTTTCCGTGCGCTAGAAAAGAAGCTCCTGAATGTCTGCTATTTTTTGGCGGTCGGACAGATGATCATTGCAGGCAATATCTGCAACCTGCTGCAAGGTTTGTTCGGCCGCCCCATGAAGCGTATGCTTGAATTCCTGCATGTCCAGCCCGGGAATTTCAATGGTGAGAGTCCCCTTGCGCAACAGTTCAGCCAGAACGATTCGGAGCCACTTCATAACATCACATCCGCAATACAAAATGTCTTGCTTATTTATACCATGGATTGCATTACGTTGTAAATGACAAAATGTAATACATGGTGATGAAATGAAAAAGTTTAAGCTGCCGGCGGTTCCACAGAGCACATCAAAATCCATCCGGTTTCCCAATGAGGTGATCGAGCAGGTAGAGCAGGCGATCCGCGGCACGGAGGTGACCTTCTCAGCCTTCGTCATCGAGGCCACGCGCGTAGCGCTGGAGAATTTGAGGGAAGAACGCGAAGGGGCGGATTGAATCCGCCCCTTCGCGTCTTATTCGGGCCTTTCAGCCAGCTCACCCGCCAGGCTGCGGGAGAAATATGCGCGGATGGCCTCCTGCTCCCCCGTCTGGCCCAGCACCCACATGAGCTTGGTGACGGCGGACTCGGTGGTCATGTCGTAGCCCTGGATGACCCCCTGGGCCAGGGCCTTCTGTCCCGCCTGATAGAGGGTGAAGTCGCTGCTCTCGTACAGGCACTGCGAGCACACCACCACCGTCATGCCTGCCTGAGCAGCCTTGTGGAGCTTGGCGATCAGGTCCCGGCGGATAAAGTGGAGCCCGCCCGCCCCAAAGGCCTCAATGACCACGCCCCGGTAGTGCATCTGGAGGAGCATGTCGAAGATCTCGGGGTTGAGCCCTGGGGTCAGCTTGATGAGAAACACGTCCTTGCACAGGGAATCCCGCAGCGCGCAGGGTGCGGTGGGCTCCGGCGGCAGGGCGGCGGCGTCCAGGTGGAGCCCCTCCGCGTCCACCACCCCCACCGGGGGCCAGTTGACGCTCTCAAAGGCGTTGAAGTCCTTGGTCCGGGTCTTGACCGCCCGACAGCCCAGCAGCACCCGTCGGTCGAAGGCCAGAAAGACCCCCGCCTGGCCGGTGGCCGCCATGGCAAAGGCCAGCCGCAGGTTCTCCAGCGCGTCGGTGAGGGGGTGGTCGATGGGGAGCTGGGCCCCGGTGAGGACCACTGGGATGCGAATGTCCTGTAGCATGAAGGACAGCACCGAGGCGGTATAGGCCATCGTGTCCGTCCCGTGTGTGATTATGATGCCGTCATAGTCCGCTTTGGATTCAAACACATGCCGGGCGATGACCTGCCATTCCTCCGGCTGGATGTTGGAGGAGTCCAGATGGAGGATGTCCCGGACGGTGACGGTATAGCGGTCGGTGAGGAAGGGGAGGCGGCGGGCCAGGTCCTGGCCGTCCATGCCGGGGGCCAGTCCCTCCGCAGTGGGGGTGGAGGCGATGGTCCCCCCGGTGGTGAGGAGCAAGATCCGCTTTCGCATCAGAAGTCCTCCGCCAGCGCGGCCGCCCGCTCCAGGGCGGCGGTCAGAAGAGCCTCCTTGTCGTTGCGTACGTCGTCCAGTCCCTCGGCGCACAGGAGCCGGAAGTCCGGGATGCCGTACATGGCGCACAGAGCCTGGATGTGCCGGGCCCCCGACTCCATCCACGCCGTCTCCGGCAGGGAGAAGTTCCCGCCCCGGGTGGTGACATACAGCAGCTTATCCGCCCTGCACAGCCCCACCATGGCGCCCCGGTCGTCATAGCCGAAGGTAATGTCGGTGACCGAGATGCGCTCCAAATAAATCTTCAGAACGGCGGGGTAGCTCAGGTCCCAGAAGGGGGCGGCTACCACGATCTTGTCCGCCGCAGCGAACTGGCGGGCCGCGTCAAACATGGGCTGGTCCAGCCGCCCGGCGTTCCAAAGCGCGTCCCGCTCCGCCAGGACCTCGGGATACTGGGGCTGTAATCGCTCCCGGCATAAATTGCGTTCGGTAATCATATCCCCCGGGTGTTTGGCGGCATAGACCTCCAAAAAGCGTCGGGCTAGCTGTTGTGTACGGGACTTTTCCCCCCGCACACAGGCGTTGACAAAAAGAACACAAGCCATTCAGGTTCCCTCCAGCTTCAGTCTTATCCATAGCATATCCAGAATCTCCGGGGAAGTCAAGTCCAGCCCGGTGCAGCCCACCAAGGCGGTCACCCGGCCCTGCCGCAGCAGCAGATAGGCGCCGTCCCCGGCAGTCCAGCACTGGTCAAACCCCAGCTCCGGGGCCTCGGTCCACTGGAGGCTGCCCCAGAGGAAGGCTCCCCGGGCGGTCTCCTTCACGCGGACCTCCGCCGTCCAGCGGGCCAGCCAGGAAAAGACACAGTCATAGCGCTCCGTGGTCAGGATGTGGGCGCTGCCCGCCGGGCCGTCTACGATTTCGCTGTAGTCCAGGTAGTCCGCCAGCACGGAGCGGCGGCCGTCCAGATAGCGGCTGTCGGACCCGATGCTGTCCAGCCCCAGGTCCTCTCCCATCACCACCGGATAGGTCCGGCAGGCCTCCACCGTGGCAGTGTACTCCGGATAAAAGCTGGTCCAGGCTAGATCTACGGTTTGATTCAGGCCCAGACTCTCGGCAATGCAGAGCCCCCCGGCGCAGATCAGCAGGACGCTGACCGCCAGCGCCAGTCCGCCCCGAAGCGCGGCGCCCCGTCCGGGGACCGCCAGGCCGCCGGTTTTGCGGCAGGCCCGAAAGTAGGCCAGGGTGGCCGCCCCGCGCCACAGGAGCTGGAGGACCATCAGCACCAGCATCAGTCCATACAGCAGCGACCCGTTGGAGGCCACGCCCGGGGCCAGGGCGGAGCCGCTGCTGGGCAGGGCGACGGCGAGGAGAACCAGCCACAGCACGGCCGCCAGCAGCACGCCCCCCGAGACCAGCAGGTTTTTCAGCACGTATTGTTTCCAAAACCGCTCCCATTCCATCCCCGGATCGCTCTGGATGGGGGCGGGATGGGTCCCCGGCCGGGAGCGGAACAGCAGCATTCCCCGCAGGGACTGCACCTTTTCCCAACCCGCGTCGGCGCAGAGCTGGAGGTAGTCCGGGTCGGTCTCGTCCAGCGTCCGGCGGAGGTCCAGGTCCACAAAGTGGCTGCGGCCCTCGCAAGGCTCGAACCGGGCCAGAACGTTCAGATGTACCTTTTTCAGCACCCAGCCCGCCGCCGCCCGGCGGTCCAGACAGGCTTGGGCCGCCTTGTAGTCCATGGCCTCATAGGGGAAAAAGCCCCAGGCGCCGCCCATGGTCAGCCCTCCTTATCTATGTCGTTTCAGCGGTCCAGCCCTCCAGCCAGGCCAGCGCGGCGGGGAGAGGGTCGGACGTAAAGTCATCGGTGAACTCCAAGGTGAGCCAGGTGTTTCCGCGGCGGCATAGATATGCGTGCCAGCGGTCGGAGTGGGAGCTCACCCGCCAGACGGCCTCGCAGCCCTCCACCGGGACGCCCTCTGCCCGCTCTGCCGTCCTGTCCCGGTCGGCCAGAAAGGGAGAGACCCAGGTGTGAACGGTAAAATAGACAGAAGTGTAATAGCGGGTGGAGCCCCTGGTTCGAATGAGAAACGACTCACTCCACTCGGCCCGGCTGCCCAGAAAGGTGTCCGAGCGAGTCGGCTGATCTCCATGCATTACCTCAGGCTCTCCGCCCTCCAGCACGGGAGGGGGCGGAATACGGCCGGGAAAGGCGTCCCGCAGAGGGCCGTGGGCCCAGCCGCAGAGGATCAAAAACAGCGCCAGGCCGCACCAGAGAAGCGATCGCTGGAGGATGCGTTTGTCATCCGGATGCCGGACCATCAGGCAGATACCGCCCAGCAGCATACCGGCAAAGACGTAGATATTGGTATCGTTGAGGAGGACGTCCGCCGTCAGGAGGGGGAGGAGGAGCGTGCTGTAGACGGCGGACACCAGAGACAGCCGCCCCCGCCGCCGGGCGGCCGTGGCCTCGGGGACCGGGAGCGCCTCGCCGGCCCCTGCCGCCTGTTTCCAGCAGCGAAAGTGTCTCCCCGACCAGATCAGTTGGAGGAGAAGCAGGGACAGCGGAAGCGGAGAAGTCAGCAGAATGGCGGAGGCCAGATTGCTCTGGGTGAGTATCAGGGGAAGCCGTGCGGGAATGGAAGGCAGCCGCTTCCAGGACACGACGGCCAGCAGGAGGATGAGAAGCAGCGGGATCAGGAGGGGGAGATCGGCCAGGAGCATCCGCCGCAGCACCTTCTTCCGGTAGCGCTGGTACTCCAGGGCCGGATCGGTCTGAATGGGGAGGGGGTCCGTTCCGGGCCGGGAGGCATAGATGTTCAGATACCCCACGGTCTCCACCAGCTCCCAGCCCGCCTCGGTGCAGAGCTGGAGGTAATCGTGCTCCTCCGGCTTCGTGGCGTCGGTCCAGTCCAGAAAGTAGCGCAGATCGGTGCGGTCCGTCCGCCGGAACCGGGCCAGAACGCCGGAATGGACCCGCTCCAGCGCCCAGCCCTCCGCCGCCATGCGGTCCAGCTCGGCCTGGGCGGCCTTATAGTCGATTGCAAGATAGGAAAACAGTCTCCAGCAGGTGGACTCCTTCATGGCATTCTTCCTCCTTTCAGCACGCACTCTCCGTCCGCCACCTGGCGGCGGAGCCGGTCGAATTCCTCCTCCAGCACCTTGCGGCCGTCCGCCGTGAGCCGGTAATACTTCCGGTTGTCCTCCAGGCGGGTGCGGATGATGAGTCCGTCCCGCTCAAAGCGGTCCAGCAGAGCGTACAGGGTCCCCGCCCCGATGGCCACCCGCCCGCCTGTGAGCTGGGAGGCATATTGCATGACGCCGTAGCCGTGGCGCTCCTCCACCAGGGAGAGCAGGACGTAGTACATCGGCTCGGTCAGGGTGTCCAGCTTTTTCCGGGCCACGGCGCGCACCTCCCCCAATTATATCGAATATCGGTATAGTTATCATATATCAATATTCGATATATGTCAATCAAAAACTCCGCTGGGACGGGCCTTTTGGCTCGTCCCAGCGGAGTCATTTCAGATCCGGTCGAGAAAAGACGACTATTCCAGCACCGCGCCCCGGGCGGCGGAGGTGACCAGCTTGGCGTACCGGGCCAGGTATCCGGTCTTGACTTTGGGCTCCGGGCAGACCCACTTGGCCTTGCGGGCGGCCAGTGTGGCCTCGTCCACCAGCAGTTCGATCTTGCAGTTAGGGATGTCGATGGCGATGGCGTCGCCCTCCTCCACGTAGGCGATGGGTCCGCCCAGGGCGGCCTCGGGAGAGATGTGGCCGATGGAGGCTCCCCGGGTGGCCCCGGAGAAGCGGCCGTCGGTGATGAGGGCCACCTCCCTGTCCAGCCCCATGCCGGCGATGGCCGAGGTGGGATTGAGCATCTCCCGCATGCCGGGCCCGCCCTTGGGGCCCTCATAGCGGATGACCACCACGTCGCCGGAGACGATTTTCCCGGCGTAGATGGCGGCGATGGCCTCGTCCTCGGAGTCGAACACCCGGGCCGGGCCGGTATGGACCATCATCTCCGCGGCCACGGCGGACTGCTTGACCACACAGCCCTCGGGGGCCAGGGAGCCCTTGAGCACGGCGATGCCGCCATAGGGGGAGTAGGGGTTCTCGATGGGGCGGATGATGTCATGGTCCAGATTTTCCACGCCCTCCAGATTTTCTGCCACCGTCCGGCCGGTGGCGGTGATACCGGAGGTATCCAGCAGCCCCTTCTTGGTCAGCTCCTTCATAACGGCGTATACGCCGCCCGCCCGGTCCAGGTCCTCCATGAAGGTGTCGCCGGCGGGGGCCAGGTGACACAGGTTGGGGGTGCGGCGGGAGATGTCGTTGGCGAACGCCAGGCTCAGCTCGATGCCGCACTCGTGGGCGATGGCCGGTAGGTGGAGCATGGAGTTGGTGGAGCAGCCCAGGGCCATATCCAGGGTCTCGACGTTGTGGAAGGCGGCCTCGGTCATGATGTCCCGGGGGCGGATGTTCCGCTCCACCAGCTCCATGATCTGCATGCCGGTGTGCTTGGCCAGCCGCAGCCGGGCGGAGTAGACGGCGGGGATGGTGCCGTTGCCCCGCAGGGCCATGCCGATGCCCTCGGTAAGGCAGTTCATGGAGTTGGCGGTATACATGCCGGAGCAGGAGCCGCAGGTGGGACAGGCGTTGTTCTCATAGTCCTCCACCCCCGCCTCGTCCAGCTTGCCGGCCTTGTAGGCGCCCACCGCCTCAAACATGTGGCTCAGGCAGGAGCGGCGGCCGTCCTGGAGCCGGCCGGCCAGCATGGGCCCGCCGGAACAGAAGATGGCGGGGATGTTCAGCCGGGCGGCGGCCATAAGCAGGCCGGGTACGTTTTTGTCGCAGTTGGGGATCATCACCAGGCCGTCAAACTGGTGGGCCAGGGCCATGGCCTCGGTGGAGTCAGCGATGAGATCCCGGGTGACCAGGGAATACTTCATGCCGATGTGGCCCATAGCGATGCCGTCGCACACGGCGATGGCGGGGAACTCCACCGGCGTGCCTCCGGCACACCGGATGCCGGCCTTGACCGCCTCGGCGATTTTGTCCAGATTCATGTGGCCGGGGACGATCTCATTGTAGGAGCAGACCACGCCGATGAGGGGGCGCTCCAGCTCCTCCTTGGTGTAGCCCAGGGCGTAAAAGAGGGAGCGGTTGGGGGCGCGCTCCACGCCCCGGGTCACGTTGTCGCTGCGCATGGGATGACCTCCTTCTGTATGTGAAACAAGTTGTAAGACTATGCTTGCATTGTCTGACTATATAGTATAGGATAGGGGGGAAGATGTCAAGACCGACGAGGTGATGGATATGGAAAAAAAGAGCCTTTCTCAGCGAACGGCGGAGCGGCTGTATACCCAGATCGCGGTGGAGCGGCGTATGGCGCCGGGGGAAAAGCTGCCGAACGAGGTGGAGCTCTCCCGGCGTCTGGGGGTGAGCCGGGCGACCCTGCGGGAGGCCCTCCGGGCCCTGACCACCCAGGGGGTGCTGGAGGTGCGCCGGGGCAAGGGGACCTTCGTGTCGGAACAGGCGGGGGCGACGGACCCGTTCGGCTTTGACCGACTGGACCGGGTGAAGGGGCAGCTTCGGGACCTGTTTGAGCTGCGGGGCATCGTGGAGCCCCAGGCTGCCCGGCTGGCCTGCCGCCGGGCCACGGAGACCGAGCTGGAGGAGATCCTGGCCCGTGGGGCGGAGGTGGAGGACTGTATCCGGGCGGGGCGGGACCGGACCGCGGCCGACCGGGAGTTCCACACAGCCATTGTGCGGGCCACCCATAACGAGTACATGCTGCGGCTGCTGCCGCTGATCCACCAGGCGGTGGCCACGGCGGTGGAGGCGGGGGAGCAGCAGGAACGGCTGGCAGCGGATACCCTGCGGGACCATGCCCTGCTGCTGGAATTTTTCCGGCGCCGGGATGGAGCCGGGGCGGAGCACGCCATGGCCATCCACATGCGCCACGCCATGGACGGGATGGGGCTGGAGTGAATGGAGGAAGGAAAGATGGAGAGGGCTCTGCGGCTGGAGGTAGCCAGTCAGAAGTCGCTGCACGGCGTCTATGACGGTTTGGCGGAAAAGAGTATGCGCCGCTTTTCCATGGTCGCCTGCTATCATTTCAAGCGGATTGCGCCGGGGGCAAGGATATGGGCCTGGAAGGAGCCCGAGCCCCAGGGGTATCTGGTCACCTATTATGATGTGGGGAACCACCCTGTCTGGATGACCCTCTGGAGCACGGAGTTGCCATCCGGCAATGGAGAGAGGCTGTGGTGGGAGACGGAGCGGTTTGCACGGGATTTCAACCGGGATACGGTGCTTGTCAGCGAGGACGAACAGGGTGTCGTCTGCTATCGCTTCTACTCGCCGGACCGTGGGGCACGGGCCTGGGTGCGGGTGGCGCCCGATGGGAGCAGCATGACGGGGGAGCAAACGGAGCAGTTTTTCCAGGGACTGGTGAAGCGCTGGCGGCGCGGAGCCCTGGAACTGGAGGCGGTGCACTTTGAGGAACGTACCCAGGCCTGCGCCTGGCTGGATGATGCTTTTGGATTTCAGCCCAGGGAGATGCCGGAGCGCCGCTCTGTCCTGGAAGCGGCAGCACGGAATGCCCTGAAGAGCCCTTTCCATGTCATACCGTTGGTGCGGGACAAGGCTTATCTGGACTATGACCCAAAGGCGGAGTATGTGAAGGTGCTGCAGGCGGCCCAGGGACTGCTGGCGCCGTCGGGATTTCATAAATCGAAGGGCAATTTCTACCGGCTGTGGGAGGGGGGTGCCTATATGGAGTGCATCCAGTTCCAGAGGAACTGGACGCGGCTGGATCCGACCCAGGAAACAATTTTTACGGTAAACATCGGCTGGGGTGCGGCTGCGCACAGTGGGAGGGAACGCTGGGCAGCAAGGGATCTCACGAGAGGCGCTGCTCCCTGCTCGCGGCGGATTGGCCATCTGACCAGAGGCTATGACCACTGGTATGAGCTGTATCCCGGCGTCGATACGGTGGAGGTGGCGGAAACGGTCATGTCCGATCTGAAAAAGGCGGTGGCTTATCTGGACCAGTGTCGGACATCCGGATAGGGTCATATTTTGAGCGCAGACACTTGCGCCCCAATGACTCTACCGCTGGTCGGTTGACGGAGGCCGCCCTTGCGGGGTAGGATGGGGAACAAGGGAGGGACCCATATGCATGAGATCGACAAGGACCGGTTCGGAGCGTTCGTGGCCCAACTGCGCCGGGAAAAGGGAATGACCCAGAGGGAGCTGGCCGACCGGCTCTATGTGTCGGACAAGGCGGTGAGCAAGTGGGAGCGGGGCCTGAGCCTGCCCGATGTGGCGCTGCTCGTCCCGTTGGCGGACTGCCTGGGGGTGAGCGTTACCGAGCTGCTCCGGGGGGAGCGCAACGCCCGGACCCAGCTTCCGGTGGAGGAGGTAGAGACGCTGGTGAGCGCCTCCCTGCGCCTCGCGGGGGAGGAACAGCGCAGCAGCGGACAGCGCCGCCGGAAGAGGGGGCTGGCCTTTCTCCTCTGCGCCCTGACAGGCATTGGGGAGACCGCGGCCCTGTTGACCGCGGGGGGCTTCGCCTGGGCGGAGCTGGAGTCCACCGTTCTGCTCGTGGAGGGCCTGTGCCTGCTCTTTGCCGCCTGGCTGTGCTTCTGGGCAAAGGAGCGACTGCCTGCCTACTATGACCAGAACAAGATCAGCAGTTACAGCCAGGGACCGTTCCGCATGAACCTGCCGGGGGTGCGCTTCCACAACAGCAACTGGCCCTATATTCTCCGCGCTATGCGGGTCTGGCTGTTGGGGACCATGGTCCTCTTCCCGGCGCTCTGGTGGGCGATCCATATCTTCTGGCCGGAACCGGCTGCCGCACTGGAGCGGGGACTCACCTTGGCAGCCGCCCTGGGGATGCTGTTTGCCGCCATGGTAGCGGGCAAACGGCACGAGTAGCGCTGTCGCTGTGGGAGAAGCCCCGCACTCTCCTCCATCGTGCCGCCTGGCTGGTAAGGGGAAACGCAAGAAAGAGGGCCTGCCCCATGGGGCAGGCCCTCTTTCTTGCGTTCCTGGGTCCTGGCGGACGATGGTTTAGTTGGAGGCGGTATCCAGGTCCTTGTCGCCGCCCCAAATCATGTTCTTGCGCAGCTCCTCGCCCACAATCTCCATCTGGTGCTTGGGGAGCTGATCCCGCTTGGAGTTGAAGAAGGCGCGGCCAAAGCTCTTGTTCTCGGCGATCCAGCGGCCGGCGAAGGTGCCGTCCTGGATGTCGGAGAGGACGGCGCGCATCCGGGCCTTGGTCTCCTCGTGGGGGATGACCCGAGGGCCGGAGACGTACTCACCGAACTCGGCGGTGTCGGAGATGGAGTAGTTCATGGCCGCCACGCCGCCCTTGTTGATGAGGTCGATGATGAGCTTCATCTCGTGGATGCACTCGAAGTAGGCGTTCTCCGGCTCGTAACCGGCCTCTACCAGCACCTCGAAGCCGCACCGCATCAGGTCCACCACGCCGCCGCACAGGACGGTCTGCTCGCCGAACAGGTCGGTCTCGGTCTCGTCGTGGAAGGTGGTCTCCATCACGCCGGCCCGGGCGCCGCCGATGCCGGCGATGTAGGCCAGGGCGATCTGGTAGGCGTATCCGGTGGCGTCCTGCTCCACAGCCACCAGGCAGGGCACGCCCTTGCCGTTGACATAGGTGGAGCGGACGGTGTGACCGGGGCCCTTGGGGGCGGCCATAAACACGTCAACGCCGGCGGGAGGCACGATCTGCTTGTAGCGGATGTTGAAGCCGTGGGCAAAGGCCAGAGCGTTGCCCTCCACCAGGTTGGGGGCGATATCCTTCTTGTAGACATCGGCCTGCACCTCGTCGTTGATGAGCATCATGACGATGTCGGCCCACTTGGCGGCCTCGGGCACGGTCTTGACGGTGAGACCGGCCTTCTCGGCGTTGGCCCAGTTCTTGGAGCCCTCCCGTAGGCCGACGCACACGTCGCAGCCGGAGTCCTTCAAGTTGAGGGCGTGGGCATGGCCCTGGGAGCCGTAGCCGATGATAGCGATTTTCTTGCCGTTGAGGTAGCTGAGCTCGCAGTCTTTCTCATAATACATTTTTGCCATAGTTGAACTCTCCTTTTTCTTTGTTGTTGTCATATATGGTGTTACGCCCACGTTCGATGGCGATTGTACCCGTACGGACGACCTCCAGGATGCCGAAGTCGGCCAGCAGATCCATGAGGGCGCCGGCTTTGCTCTCGCTGCCCAGGATGACCACGGTGAGGGTCTCGCGGCTGATGTCCACGATGCTGGCCCGGAACACGTTGACCACCTGGATGATCTCGTCCCGCTTGTCCTTGGTCTCGGCCCTGACCTTGACCAGTACCAGCTCCCGCTGGACGGCGCTCTCTGGGGAGAGCAGCTTGACCGAGATGACGCACAGCAGCTTGCGCAGCTGGGCGGTGATCTGCCCGATGATGACCTCGTCCCCCTGCATGACGATGGTGATGCGGGTGACACGGGGGTCCTCGGTGGTGCCGGAGGCGATGGAGTCGATGTTATAGCCCTTGCGGGAAAAGAGGCGGGAGACCTGACTCAGGACGCCGGGACTGTTCTCCACCAGGATGGAGATGGTGTATTCTTTCTGTTCCATACCGTGTCCCCTCCTTACTCCAACAGAAATTCGGTGATGGGCTTGCCTGCCGAGACCATGGGGCGCACCGTTTCATCGGTGTCGATGACGCACTCGATGACGTAGGCGTGGCCGCCGTCCAGGGCCTCCCGGAGGGCGGCGGACATCTCCGCTGAAGTGGCGACCCGGCGGCCCCGGATGCCGTAGGCGTCGGCCAGCTTGATGAAGTCGGGGGCAAAGTTCAGGTCGGTCTGGGAGAAGCGGCCCTCGTAGAGCAGGTTCTGCCACTGGTGGACCATGCCCAGGGTGTGGTTGTTGAAGATGACCACGATGACGGGGATGTCGTAGTGGGAGACGGTGGCCAGCTCCTGGCCGTTCATACGGAAGCAGCCGTCGCCGGTCATGAGCAGCACCGTTTTCTCGGGGTGGCCCATCTTGGCGCCGATGGCGGCGCCGAGGCCGAAGCCCATGGTGCCGAAGCCGCCGGAGGTGATGAGCTGGCCGGGGTAGTCGAAGTGGAAGTGCTGGATGGACCACATCTGATGCTGGCCCACGTCGGTACATACGATGGAGTCGCCGGGTGCCATGCGCCGGATGGTCTGGATGATCTGGCGGGGCGTGAGCTGGCCGTCGTCGGCCTCCGGGCCGGGGCGGTGGGAGAAGACGAACTGCTTCCAGGCGGAGTGGTCATACTGGGGGATGCGCTCGTTGACCATCCGCAGCACCTGTTTGGCATCTCCGATGATGTGGTGGTCGGTACGCACGTTTTTGTCGATCTCGGCCCGGTCGATGTCGATGTGGACGATTTTGGCCTGCTTGGCAAAATCCTTGGGGTCGGTGGCCACCCGGTCGGAGAAGCGGCAGCCCACCGCGATGAGCAGGTCGCAGTTGTCGCACCCGATGTTGGAGGCGCGGGAGCCGTGCATTCCCAGCATTCCGGTGGTGAGAGCGTGACCGCCGGGGAAGCCGCCGCCGCCCATGACGGTGATGGCGACCGGGGCGTCCAGCCGCTGGGCCAGGGTGGCGAATTCCCGGTCGGCCCGGCTGCGGACCACGCCGCCGCCGCAGATGAGCATGGGGCGCTCCGAGCGGGCGATCAGCTCCACCAGCTTCTCCACGTCCTCCCGGTTGGGGGCGGGGGTGTTCAGGTCCCAGCCCACCCGCTTGCGCAGCTCGGCCAGGCGGCCGTGAAACTGGTGCTCCTCCTTGGGCAGATACTCATAGTCGATCATCGTGTCCAGGGAGGTGACGTTTTTCAGCAGGTCGATGAGCACCGGCCCGGGCCGGCCCATAGCCGCCACGGCAAAGGCCTCCCGGATGACGTCGGGGATCTCGTTGGGGTCCCGGACCAGGTAGGTGGCCTTGGTGATGGGCATGGCGATGCCGGTGATGTCCACCTCCTGGAAGGCGTCCTTGCCCAGTGTGCTCTCCCCCACGTTGCAGGTGAGGAACACCACGGGGGAGGAGTCCATATGGGCGGTGGCGATGCCGGTGGTCAGGTTGGTGGCCCCTGGGCCGGAGGTGGCAAAGCACACCCCTACCTTGCCCGTGGCCCGGGCATAGCCGTCGGCTGCGTGAGAGGCCCCCTGCTCGTGGGCGGTGAGGATATGGCGGATCTTATCCTGATAGCGGTAAAGCTCGTCGTAGATGTTGAGAATGGTGCCGCCGGGATAGCCGAAGACGGTATCCACCCCCTGCTCCAGCAGGCACTCTAAGATGGCTTGTGTGGCTCGTAGTTTCACGTCTCTTCCTCCTGCGTCGTCGCCGCAAGCGTCATCTCCCGCGCCGCGGCCCCTCTCCCCGCGCGGCCCGCTTGCGCCGGGCCCGTGCGGGGCTGCGTTCCGGACTGGGGGGCACCCCAGCCCGGGCAATGGCTCAGTTTGTATTGCGTCAAAGCTCTGCCGTTAAATTTTGCCGCTGCCCTTCTGTACGGCGATGACGCCGGTCCGGGCCACCTCCAGGATAGAGAAGGGCCGCAGCAGGCTTTCAAACAGATCCACCCGCTCCGGAGTGTCGGACAACTCCAGGGTCATAGTGGTGCTGGTAATGTCCGCGATCCTGGCCCCCATGATCTGGCACAGATTGGAGACGTCCTGACGGGTCTTGGTGGTGGTGGATACCTTAATAATAATAAGCTCCCGGCCGATGAGGCTCTTTTCATCCAGGGTGCGGACCTTGATGACGTCCACCAGCTTGTTGAGCTGTTTTTCCACCTGCTCCACCACGTTGTTGCCGCTGTCCACGATGATGGTGATGCGGGAGATGTTCTTGTCGTCGGTGACGCCGACGGCCAGGCTTTCAATGTTGAAGGCCCGCCGGGCGAACAGGCCGGTGATCCGGTTCAAGACGCCGGCCCGGTTTTCCACCAGCACGGAAATGGTCTGTGTCATGCCGCGTCCTCCTTCCTCAAGTCGTGGCCATGGGGTCCACGTCGCAGATGAGCAGATAGGGCCCCTGGCTGGTCAGCATGGCGTCGATAGCCTCGGCCACCTGGGCGTCGTTGGAGATGCGGCGGCTGGGCACGCCGTAGGCGGCGGCCAGGGTTTCGAAGTCCGGGGAGCCGTCCAGGCGGACCCCGAAGGGGCCGCTGTAGCTCCGGCGCTGGATCTGGTGGACCAGGCCCAGAACCCCGTTATGTACCATGACAAGCTTCACATCGGCGCCCATGGCGTTCAGAGTGGCCAGCTCGTTTTCAAACATCTGGAAGCTGCCGTCGCCGCAGACCACAACGGTCTGCCGCCGGGGCTCGGCGGTCTTGACGCCCAGGGCGGCGGGCAGGGAGTAGCCCATGGTGCCCAGACCGCCGGTGGTGAGGAAGCGCCCGTGCTTCATGGGCAGGTGCTTGGCGGCCCAGATCTGGTTTTGCCCCACGTCCACGCAGACGCAGGCGTCGTCGTCCAGCCGGTCGCCCAGGGCGCGCATGAGCCAGGCGGGAGTGACGCTCCCGGCGGCGGGGGAGGGGAAGGGGGCGGCCTCGCTGGCCCGGAAGGCGTGCAGCTCAGCCAGCCAGTCGCCGCTGTCGGCCTTGGGGGCATGGGAGAGAAGCTGCCCCAGGATGACCTTTACGTCGCCTACCACCGGGACGGTGGGGGAGAGGTTCTTGCCGATCTCCGCCGGGTCCACGTCCAGATGGACGGTCTTGGTGCGCCGGGCCACCTCTTTGGGGGCGGTGACGGCCCGGTCGGCGGCCCGGGCCCCGGCGATGATGAGCAGGTCGGTGGTATTGAGGGCCCGGTTGGCGGTGGCGGTGCCGAAGGCGCCGATCATACCCAGGTTCATGGGGTGATCGGAGGGCAACAGACCTAGACCCATCATGGTGGTGACCACCGGGAGACCGGCGCTCTCGCACAGGGCCAGCAGCTCCTCCCGGGCCCCTGCGCTGAACAGGCCGCCGCCCGCGCACAAAAGGGGACGGTGAGAGGCAGAGATGGCCTGGGCTACCTTTTTGATCTGCAGCTCGTTGCCCCTGACGCTGGGCTTATAGCCCCGGATGTCCACTGAATCGGGGTATTTTGGCTCAATCATCTGCTCCTGAATGTCCACGGGAACGTCGATGAGGACGGGCCCCTGCCGGCCGGTAGAGGCAATGTGAAAGGCCTCCTTTACCATTCGGGGGATGTCGTTGGCGTCCTTGACCAGATAGCTGTGCTTGATGAAGGGGGCCACGGCGCCGGTGATGTCCACCTCCTGGAAGATGTCACGGCCCAGCAGATAGCTCTGCACCTGGCCGGTGATGGCCACCAGGGGGATGGAGTCCATATAGGCGGTGGCGATGCCGGTGATGAGGTTGGTGGCGCCCGGCCCGGAGGTGACCATGCATACGCCGGGCTTGCCCGTCATGCGGGCGTAGCCGGAGGCCATGTGGCCGGCGTTCTGTTCCGTGCGGACCAGAGTATAGGCGATGTCCGTGTGGGCCAGGGCGTCCACCGCGGGGCAGATGGTGGCTCCCGCATAGCCGAACATGTGGTCCACATGCTCCCGTTTCAGGCTTTCCATCAGTGCCTGGGCTCCGCTGATCATGCAGCACTCCTCCTTAATTGCTTGATTTGTTCCCGGCGGCTCAGGGAAAAAAGCAAAAAGACTTCGTCCCCCATAGGACGAAGTCTCACTCCGTGGTACCACCTAAATTCGCGGCGGCAGGCCGCGCACTCGTTATCCCGATAACGGAGGGAATCCGTCTGCGCCTACTCTGTTCAGCGCAGCGGCTCCCGGGCGACTTTTGTCTGGGGCCTCACGGAAGCTCGCAGCGACCGCTTCCTCTCTGTGCTTGCGGAACCAGACTACTTACCCGGTCATTGCCGATTTTGAATGTTATTAACTGCAATCATACAGCCGCGGAGTTGGTTTGTCAATTGGAGAAAACGGCAATTTTGCCGTTTCTCCGTTTTTGTCAAGAAGCCGGGGAGGGACGGAGAAATATTTTGATTGGTTGCCCAAAAAACAAATGGTCGCGGAACGGACGGAAGGACGGCGGCGGGCGCGGGCCTGGAAAATATATTGTTAGAATCGGTGCAGTTTTTTGCGTGGAAACACTGGACTTTTTTCGCATTACGAGCTATTATAAGAGAGATTCGAAGGCCTCATGCGTCAGGGCGGCGTCCAGACGGTGCATGAGGCTTCTGAGCGAATCGTGGGGAAAAGCGTAGAGCTGAGAAGTAATGACAGAGGTGATGCTATGAACCATAAGTTTTATGGCGGCGTCCACCCCGCCGAACACAAGGAGGCCACGGAGCGCAAACCAGTGGTACCGCTGGAGGAAGCTCCTGCACAGGTGGTAATCCCCATGTCGATGCATGTGGGCGCACCCTGCAAGCCCATTGTAGCCGTGGGGGACGAGGTCACCGTGGGACAGAAGATCGGCGAGATCGCCGGTCTTGGCGCGCCGATCCACGCCAGCGTCTCCGGTAAGGTCGTGGCCGTCGAGCCCCGGCCCCATCCCGGTGGAGACGTGATGATGTCCGTGGTGATCGAAAACGATTATAAAGATACTCCGCACCCCTCTATCGTCCACCGGGACAATGTGGATGCCCTGACCAGTCAGGAGATCATCGACATTGTCAAGGAGGCCGGTATCACGGGTATGGGCGGCGCGGGATTCCCCACCCACGTCAAGCTCAGCGGTGCCGTCGGCAAGGCGGACACCATCATTCTCAATGGCGCCGAGTGCGAGCCCTACATCACCGCCGACCACCGGCTTATGCTGGAGCGGGGCGAGGCGGTCATCGGAGGCGCGCGCTTTATCATGAAAGCGCTGGGCCTGAAAGAGGCCACCATCGGCATTGAGGGCAATAAGCTGGACGCCGTGGAGCATCTCAAGAGCCTGCTGCCCAACGGAGATACCTCCATTCATGTGGAGACGCTGAAGACCCGGTACCCCCAGGGTGCTGAGAAGCAGCTCATCCAGCGGGTCACTGGCCGTGAGGTTCCTCCCGGAGGACTGCCCGCCGACGTGGGCTGTACCGTGTTCAACGTGGCCACCGCCGCCGCCATCTACGATGCGGTTACCGAGGGTAAGCCCCTGACTCACCGCAACGTCACCATTACCGGCGGCGCCATTGAGCGGCCCATGAATGTCAACGCTCCCATCGGCACCCCCGTCGAGCACCTGATCAAGATGGCCGGCGGCTTCAAGACCCAGCCTCAGCGCCTGCTGATGGGCGGCCCCATGATGGGCAACCCCCAGTATGACCTGACGGCCCCCATGTTCAAGGGCACCAACTGCATCCTGGCGCTCACCGACGCCGAGGCCGCCATCCAGGATACCGAGCAGACCTGCCTGCGCTGCGGCCGCTGCGTCAACGCCTGTCCCATGCACCTGATGCCCCTCTACATGCACATGTACGCCGAAAAGCGCGCCTGGCATGAGCTGGAGGGCTACAACATCATGGACTGCATGGAGTGCGGCTCCTGCAACTACATCTGCCCCGCCCGCATCCACCTGGTGCAGTCCTTCCGGATGGCCAAGTTTGAGATCCGCGGTCTGGCGGCCAAGCAAAAAGCAAAGGAGGGGAAAGCATGAGCCTGGAATCTCGTAAGCTCGCGGTAGCTTCCTCCCCCCACGTATCCTCCCCCATCGGGACCCGGTCCCTGATGCTGGACGTGCTGATCGCACTGGTCCCGGCTCTGTGCATCGGCATCTGGTTTTTCGGCCCCCGGGCCCTGACCATGACCGTGGTGTCCGTACTGGCCTGTGAGATCTTTGAGTACGGCTACCGCAAGCTGCTGAAGAAAACCAACACCTGCGGGGACCTGTCCGCCGCCATCACCGGCGTGCTGCTGGCCTTCGTCTGCCCCGTGACCCTGCCCTACTGGGTGCTGATCATCGGCGATTTCTTTGCCATCGTGGTGGTCAAGCAGCTCTTCGGCGGCCTGGGCAAGAACTTCCTGAACCCCGCCCTGGGCGGCCGCGCCTTCCTGATGCTGTGCTACCCCATCCTCATGACCACCTGGGTGAAGCCCGGCCGGGCCAACTGGGCCGGCCTGCTCTCCGGCACCGTGGGCATGAACGGGGCCGAGCTGGCCACCGGCGCCACCCCCCTGAGCGTGGACTTCATGCACTCCGGTCTTCTGCCAGACGCCTCCCTGGGCGACATGCTCATCGGCAATGTGGGCGGCTGCCTGGGCGAGGTCTCCGCCCTGATGCTGATCGTCGGCGGGATCTACCTGGTGGTCCGCGGTGTCATCCGGGTCCGCGTCCCTGTGTCCTTCATCGCCAGCGTGGCGGTGCTGACCTTCCTCTTCCCCGCCGCCGGTGTGGGCCGTCTGGACTGGATGCTCTACAATCTGCTGGGCGGCGGCCTGATGCTGGGCGCCATCTTTATGGCCACCGACTATGTCACCAGCCCCGCCACCCCCAAGGGTGAGATCATCTTCGGCATCGGCTGCGGTCTGCTGACCGTCTTCATCCGTAAGTTCGGCGGCTATCCCGAGGGCGTCAGCTACGCCATCCTGATCATGAACACCTGCGTGTGGCTGCTGGACAAGGTGGGCAAGCCCGCCCGCTTCGGCGTCACCAAGGAAATGAAAGAGAAGCAGAAGGCAGCAAAGAAAGCGGCAAAGGAGGCTGAGGCGAAATGAGCGAGAATACTGCGGTCGTGACCAAGAAGGAGCCCGGTATGGCCTCTCTGGTCATCGTGCTTTTTGCCATCAGCGCCATCACTGCGCTGGTCCTGGGCCTGGTGAACATGGTCACCGCGCCCCAGATCGCCATCAATACGCAGAAGAAGACCGACGAGGCCAAGGCCGCCGTCCTGGCGTCCGAGGTCTATGAGGATGTGGCTTACGCCGGCGCGGACACCACCATCAAGAACATCTGGAAGGCCGGCGACGCCGGTTACGTGGTGGAGGTCACTCCCTCCGGCTTCGGCGGCAACCTGGACGTCATGGTGGGCGTGGACAACGACGGCGTATGCACCGGCGTGTCCATTGTCTCTCACGCCGAGACCTCCGGCCTGGGCGCAAATGCCACCAAGGAGGCCTGGCGCGCACAGTTCATCGGCAAGTCTGGTACGCTGGCCGTCACCAAGGACGGCGGCGAGATCGAGGCTCTCACCGGCGCCACCATCACCTCCCGCGCGGTCACCAGCGGCGTTAACTCCGCCATTGCGGCCGTGGCCGAGCTGGGTTAAGGAGGGCGTGACATTATGAATTTCGGCAAACAGTTCAAAGAGGGTCTCATTACCCAGAACCCCGTTACCGTCCAACTGCTGGGCATGTGCTCGGTGCTGGCCATCACCACCACGCTGTTTAACGGCATCGGCATGGGCCTGAGTGTGCTGGTCATCCTGACCCTGTCCAACATTTTTATCTCCCTGCTGCGAAACATCATCCCCAATAAGGTGCGTATCGCCTGCTACATTGTGGTCATCGCCGGCTTCGTGACGGTGGTGGACCTGGTGCTGAAGGCCTTCGTGCCCGCCCTGTCCGACAGCCTAGGCCTGTTCATCCCCCTGATCGTGGTGAACTGCATCATCCTGGGCCGCGCCGAGGGCTTCTCCTCCAAGAACGGCGTACTGGCCTCCGCGGTGGACGGCATCTGTCAGGGCCTGGGCTACACGGTGATCCTGGTGATCATGTGCGTGGTCCGCGAGTTCCTGGGCAACGGCACCTTTGGCACCGGCGTGTTCGGCGCCGACGGCATCCGCATCCTGCCGGAGGGCGTCCCCGCGCTGGGCATGATCCTGCCGGTGGGCGGCTTCCTGACGCTAGCCTGCGTCATCGCCGCCATGCAGTATTTCCTCAACAAGCCCAAGAAGGACGATAAGAAAGAGGAGGTGGCCAAATAATGGATTTTACCAGTCTGTTTTCCATTGCCCTGGGCGCCATTCTGGTCAACAACTTTATCTTCTCCCAGTTCCTGGGCATCTGCCCCTTTATGGGTGTCTCCAAGAAGGTTGACACCGCTCTGGGCATGGGCATGGCCGTTATCTTCGTCATGGGCGTGGCTTCTGCGGTGTGCTGGCCCATCAATAAGTATCTGCTGGTAGCCAACGGCCTGGACTTCATGCAGACCGTCACCTACATCCTGGTCATCGCCTCTCTGGTGCAGTTCGTGGAGATGTTCCTCCAGAAGGCTATGCCCTCCCTGTATCAGGCCCTGGGCGTGTACCTGCCCCTGATTACCACCAACTGCGCCGTGCTGGGCGTGGTGCTCCAGAACACCCAGAACAACTATAGCTTCATTGAGAGCCTGGTCTACGGCATCACCGGCGGCATCGGCTTCCTGATTGCCATCGTGCTGTTCGCTAGCGTCCGTGAGCGTCTGGAGTTCTCCGAGTGCCCCAAGTCCTTCGAGGGCTTCCCCATCGCACTGGTCACCGCCGGCCTGATTGCCCTGTCCTTCATGGGCTTCTCCGGCCTGAAAGTCTTTTAAGGGGGGGCGCGAACAATGCAAACTGTTATTATGGCTGTGGCCGTCCTGGGAATCCTGGGCGCCGTGTTCGGCCTGATCCTGGCTTACGCCTCCAAGGTGTTCGCCGTTGAGAAGGACCCACGCGAGGAGGCCATCCTGGGCTGCCTGCCCGGCGCCAACTGCGGCGGCTGCGGCTTCCCTGGCTGCGGCGGCTACGCGGCCGCTGTGGCGGCCGGGAAGGCCCCCGTCAATGCCTGCGCCGCCGGCGGCGCTGCCGTCGCGGCTCAGATTGCTGAGATCATGGGCGTGGCGGCCGGCGAGTCCGTTAAGAAGGTGGCCACGGTCCACTGCTCCGGCGGCGGCGCCGACAAGTCCAAGTACGAGTACATCGGCATCCACGACTGCCTTGCCGCCGCCCGTCTGCCCGGTGGCGGCCCTCTGGCCTGTAAGTTTGGCTGCCTGGGTATGGGTAGCTGTGAGTCTGAGTGTCCCTTCGACGCCATTCACGTGAAGGACGGCGTGGCTGTGGTAGACGATGAAAAGTGCGTGGCCTGCGGCAAGTGTGTGGATATCTGCCCCCGCCACATCATCGACCTGGAGCCCTACAAGACCAAGAAGCATGTTTCCATCCCCTGCTCATCCAAGGACAAGGGACCCGCGGTCACCAAGGTCTGCTCCAACGGCTGTATCGGTTGCGCTCTGTGCGCCAAGGCCTGCCCCAAGGAGGCCATTACCATCGAGAACAACCTGGCCAAAATCGACTACAGCAAGTGCATCGGCTGCACGCTGTGCGCCCAGAAGTGCCCCCGGAAGCTCATCGTGGTGGATGGCAAGGTCCCCGTGGTAAAGCCTGCGGCACCCAAGGCGGCTCCCGCGGCAGCGGCGGCCAAGCCGGCGTCCGCTCCTGCGGCTCCCGCCGCCGAGACCAAGGCTTCCGAGGCCCCCAAGGCCGAGGAGACCAAGGAATAAGACACAAAAAAGAGCACGGTCCTGATGGACCGTGCTCTTTTTTGCTATACGAATAAACCGCATGACGGTTTGTTCAGTAGACATTACTAAAGCAGGTATCGGATTAGCTGGAACACCACCGAGGTGATGGGGAACAGCCAGGCCTTAGCGCCGGTGACCGGCAGGACCTCTACCCCTTCCTTGGGGACGTAGCCGCCCTGGGGCAGGGCCTGGAGGGCGTGGTCCTGGGTGGAGAGGAGGTGCTCCTCCAGCGCTCTGGAGAAGTCGCCGCCGTGAAAGACCAGCATAAGCTCGGTGTCCAGGTAGGTGCTGCGCATATCCAGGTTGTAGGAGCCCACCACGGCCATGTCGTCGATGAGGGCGGATTTGCCATGGGAGGAGTAGTCGCCGAACCACTCCCACACCGTGACCCCGGTCTCCAGCAGCCGCTGCTTGTTGTGGACGTAGTCAGAGGATGCCATGATGTTGTCCCCCACCGCCACCGAGTTGAGTTGGAGGTCAAAGGGGACGCCGCGGGCGGCCA
Source organism: Intestinimonas sp. UBA1698 (assembly GCF_002320075.1). Taxonomy (NCBI): domain Bacteria; kingdom Bacillati; phylum Bacillota; class Clostridia; order Eubacteriales; genus Intestinimonas; species Intestinimonas sp. UBA1698. The sequence continues at coordinate 27,906 of NZ_DCJO01000009.1, forward strand.
GGTCCTCCAGCGCCTGGTACATGGGCTCGTTCAGCACAGCGTAGGGGGTCTGGAGAAAGACCCGCTCCTCCGCCCGGCCCATGAGGGCCATGAGCTGCCACCACACCCAGGGCTCCTTGCTCATGATCCCGGTGGGGTTGCTGAGAAGCTCCACATGCTCCACCGGCAGGGTGAGCGCGGCATAGTCCAGCGGTATGGGGTCGAATAGAGTGGGGTCGGCGGCCACCAAAGCGGCGTACCGGGTCCGCAGTTCCGCCTCCGCCCGGTCGATTTTCCCGGGAAACAGGGGCGGGCGGTCCAGTACGGTCCTGCTGTAGGGACTCTCCCACACGGACTGGAAATAGGCCTCCACCTGGGTGAGCACGGTGTGCGCCCCGCTCTGCTCCGTTCCGGCAGCGGTGTTGTAGACCAGCACATCCTGGTCGTGACTCTTCAACGCATCAGGCACATAGTCCCCCAGAAACAGGTCAAAAGTGTTCCGGCCGCCCAGCAGCAGCAGCCGGTCGTCAATGAGCAGATACTTGTCGTGCATCCGGCCATTGACCGTCCAGGGCAGGAGCAGATTCGGGGCGTTGTAGAAGCGGATCTCCACGTTGGGCAGGCGGCCCAGCGCCCGGAAAATGGGCGAGCCGCCCCGGAGCAGCCCGCTGACCCCGTCCCACAGGATCTGGATCTGCACGCCCCGGTCCGCCGCCAGCAGCAGAGCGGCAAAGATGTCGCGCCCGCTGTCACAGTCCCGGATGTCGAAGGAGGAGAGGATGATGCGCTCCTCAGCCTCGCCGATCATCCGGAGCCGCACGTCCAGGGCGTCCTGGTTGTCGGTGACCAGCGCCGCCCGGTCGGTGGAGCCGACCTGCTCAAAGACGGCGGGGTCCCAGGCGGCGCGGAAGGAGTCGCTCACCGTCGGGGGCGACAAAAAGGGGAGGGTAGCGCCCAGCACAAAGTAGAGCAGGTAGAGGGGCAGGACCCGGCAGAGAAGGGAGCGGAGCGTCCATTTTCTGCGCGGTTTTTCGGAACCGGCCCGCCGGGCGAAGAGACTTCTGGGGGGCCGCGTCACAGGAGGACGACCCCCGCTTCCTGGCAGGCGCCGAGGGTCTCCGGGTCCCAGACGCTGGCCTGCACCTCACCGATGTGGGCCTTTCCCAGCAGAAGCATGCACAGCCGGGACTGGCCGATGCCGCCGCCGATGGTGAGGGGGAGCTCCCCACTCAGGAGCATCCGATGGAAGGGAAGTGAGCGCCGGTCGTCGCAGCCCGCCAGGGTGAGCTGGCGGTCCAGGGATTCGGGGGAGACCCGTATGCCCATGGAGGACAGCTCGAAGGCGCGCTCCAGCACCGGGTTCCACACCAGAATGTCGCCGTTGAGGGCCCAGTCGTCGTAGTCGGGGGCCCGGCCGTCGTGGGGGCGGCCCGACTTCAGCGCGCCGCCGATGCCCATGAGGAAGGTGGTGGGGTGGTCCTTTACCCAGGCGTCCTCCCGCTCCTTGGCAGAGAGGTCGGGCCAGCGGTCCTCCAGCTCCTGGGCGGTGACGAAGGTGACCTGCCGCTCCACCAGGGGCAGGGAGAGCAACTGGGGGAACATGGCCCGCAGAGTGGCCTGGGTCTGGCAGATGCACTCCACAATGGTGCGGACGGTCTCTTTCAGATAATCCTCGTTCCGGTCCCGGGGGGCCAGCACCTTTTCCCAATCCCACTGGTCCACGTAGACCGAGTGGAGGTTGTCGGGCTCCTCATCCCGCCGGATGGCGTTCATGTCGGTATACAGCCCTTCGCCCACGGAAAACTGGTAGCGGTGGAGGGCCAGCCGCTTCCATTTGGCCAGGGAATGGACCACCTGGGCGTCCCGCCCGGCGGCGGGGATGTCGAAAGAGACGGGCCGCTCCACGCCGTTCAGGTCGTCGTTCAGGCCGGTACTGGCCTCCACGAAGAGAGGGGCGGAGACTCGTCGCAGGTTGAGGGAGCCGCCCAGGGTGTCCTCGAAGAGCCGCTTCAAAAGGCCGATGGCCTTCTGGGTGTCGTACAGGTTGAGCTTGGGGGCGTAGCTGGGGGGAATAAAGGAACCGCTCATAAAATCCGTGCCTCCGTTTCATAACGATGGAATGGAACAATTATATGATAGCGGCGGATAAAAAGCAAGGCCGCGGGTATACCCGCGGCCTTGCCTGGCGGTCAGGAGAGGGGAATCTTCAGTACCTGGCCGACATAAATCCGGTTGGGGTCGGCAATCGCGTTGAGCCGGACCAGCTCAGCCACGGTGGTGTGGTACCGCCGGGCGATGGCCCAAAGCGTATCCCCGGCCTGCACCGTGTAAGCCTGGTAGTCCGAGCCGTCCGACGGAATCTTCAGTACCTGGCCGACATAGATCCGGTTGGGGTCGGCAATCGCGTTGAGCCGGACCAACTCAGCCACGGTGGTGTGATACCGCCGGGCGATGGCCCAAAGCGTATCCCCGGCCCGTACCGTGTAGTAGGGGTAGGGCTGCGGGGCCGGGCCCGGGTCCAGCAGGACTTCACCGGTGAACCAGTCCCGGTCCACGTATCCGTCGATCCCCGCCACCCGGCCCAGGTCAGTGTACTGCCAGCCCGCCCAGGTCTCCCAGGGGGTACCGGAGAGGTCAGGGGCGGCGACCTCCCACTGGGCCACCCACAGGGGGTAGCGGCTCAGAGCGCCGGTAAAGCGGGTGGAGGCCACATAGGCGTCGGCATAGAGCATAGGGGTGACGTCCAGCTCGTTCTCCAAGGTCTCCAGAAAGGCGGCGGCCACCGCAGTGGCCTGGTCTCGGTCCAGACCCCGGTAGACCTCGAAGTCCAGGGCCGGACGGCAGTCGTAGTCCAGGTCCCGGATGAGCCCGGCAAAAAAGCCGGCCTGCGCCTGGGCGCTCTCCGTGTCCAGGGCGGTGAGATAGTGGTAAAAGCCCAGCTTCCGCCCGGCAGCCCGGGCCCCCTTGTAGTGGGAATAGAGGGCGGAGTCTACGCCGTCGCTGCCGTAGCTGGCCCGGATATAGACCACCTCCACGCCGTCGTCACGGGCGGTCTCGAAATCCACGTCCCCCTGATAGACGCTGATGTCGATGCCGGCCATCCGGTCCACGGCGGCGGCCCGGGCCGGGGCGGGCGCGCAGAGCAGAAGCAGCCCCAGCAGGGCGGAAAAAAGTCGCTTGCACATGGCGTTGCACCTCTTGCAGAATTTCGGGGAGCTCCCCCTGTATCCTATGTAAAAATGCAGGTGAATGTGCAAAATCCTGCATTGCCTTTTTGCGGAAAACCGTTTATACTAAAAGAGAAAACAATATGCCAAGGAGGAGCGAGCACGATGGACAAGATCAAAATGACAACACCTCTGGTGGAGATGGACGGCGACGAGATGACCCGCATCCTGTGGAGCGATATCAAAGAAATCCTGCTCAAGCCGTACATCGAACTGAATACCGTCTATTTTGACCTGGGCCTGCCCGAGCGGGAGCGCACCGGCGACCAGGTGACGGTGGACTCCGCCGAGGCCACCCGGCAGTACGGCGTGGCGGTCAAGTGTGCCACCATCACCCCCAACGCCCAGCGGGTGGAGGAGTACAAGCTCTCCCAGATGTGGAAGTCCCCCAATGCCACCATCCGGGCCATCCTGGACGGCACCGTGTTCCGCGCCCCCATCATGGTAAAGGGTATCTCCCCGGTGGTGAAGAACTGGAAGAAGCCCATCACCATTGCCCGTCACGCTTACGGCGACCTCTACAAGGCGGTGGAATACCAGGTGCCCGGCCCCGGCAGGGCCGAGCTGGTCTATACCGCGTCCGACGGTGCCGAGGCCCGGGAGACCATCTTCGATTTCCAGGGCGCCGGCATCATACAGGGCCAGCACAACACCGACGCCTCCATCACTTCCTTTGCCCACGCCTGCTTCCAATACGCCCTGGATACCAGGCAGGACCTGTGGTTTGCCACCAAGGATACCATCTCCAAGAAATACGATCACCACTTCAAGGATATTTTTCAGGAGATTTATGACGCGGAGTATGACAAAAAATTCAAAAAGGCGGGCATTGAGTATTTCTATACCCTCATTGACGACGCGGTGGCCCGGGTTATTCGCAGCGAGGGCGGCTTCATCTGGGCCTGCAAGAACTACGACGGAGACGTGATGAGCGACATGGTGTCCACCGCCTTTGGGTCTCTGGCCATGATGACCTCTGTGCTGGTCTCACCCGAGGGCAAGTATGAGTACGAGGCCGCCCACGGCACCGTCACCCGCCACTACTACCAGCATCGGAAGGGGAAGGAGACCTCGACCAATCCCATGGCCACCCTGTTTGCCTGGACCGGGGCGCTGCGCAAGCGGGGAGAGCTGGACGGCGGCGCCGATCTGGTGCGCTTTGCCGACGCCATGGAGGCCGCCTCCATCGCCACCATCGAGTCCGGCACCATGACCAAGGACCTGGCCGGCCTGTGGGAGGGGGAGGCCCCCGCCCGGACGGTGAACAGCACCGATTTCCTGTACGCGATTCGGGACGAGCTGGAAAAGCGTCTGTGAGGCAAGAAGAAAAGGGGGGACCGGACGGCACAGCCGTCCGGTCCCCCCTTGTATGAGCGCGGTGGAAAGAGGGCATACTATAGGCATCCATGAAAAGGGAGTGAGCGTACATGCCCATCGACTTTGCCCAGAGTCAGACCCATCAGAACCTGCTGCGCGCCTTTGCGGGAGAGAGCCAGGCCCGCAACCGCTACACCTTTGCCGCCGGACTGGCCAAGCGGAAGAACCTGCATGTGATCGAGGCGGTGTTCACCTTCACCGCCGACCAGGAGCGGGCCCATGCCAAGGTGTATTACGACCTACTGGAGTCCCTCTCCGGCAAGAACATCCAGATCGACGGCACTTACCCGGTGGACATCTTCCCCGGCGTGCTGGAGCATCTGCGCGCCGCCCAGCACAACGAGTACCAGGAGTGGGAGCACGACTACGCCCACTTTGCCGACGTGGCCCGGGAGGAGGGCTTTTCCGAGATCGCCAAGACCTTTGACATGATCGCCGACATCGAGAAGGTCCACGGCGACCGCTTCGGCCGGTTCGCCGACCTGCTGGAGTCGGAAAAGCTCTTTGTCTCCGATGTCAAGGTGCAGTGGATGTGCCTCAACTGCGGCATGGTCATCGAGAGTACCCGGGCTCCCGCCATGTGCCCGGTGTGCAAGCACGACCAGGGCTGGTTCATCCGCATGGAGATGGTTCCCTTCCATTAAAAAAGAGCCCCGCGTTTTGGCGGGTGTCCGTAAAACAGTTCTACCGACCTGTGTATGCTCGCAGGTCGGTAGTTTGCAATATGTACCGGTTTCGGAAAGGCCCTTGTGTAAAGGGAACTGTCAGCGAAGCTGACTGAGGGATTGACAACTCCTCCTCCCCTGCGGGGCACCTCCCCTTACACAGGGGAGGCTTTTGTGCGGCGCAAAACCGCACATCGCACGATACACCGGTAGGTGTATAGAAGTGCGCCCTTTATCTATTCGACAAACTTTCTTGAATTTGTATTATTCAAGCCATTGAATAAATGCTGTTTTGTCTGTACTGTTATATCCCGCGTTACCATAGAAATTCAGCGTGGTTTCTTCCTGTGAACCTGTAAGTAACATCATTTTATAGCAGTTTTCCCTTTCGGCAATACCTTTTGCATAGTTTAGGCATTCTGTCGCATATCCTTTTCCTCGATAGTTTAAATGGGTAACAACATTTTCGATAAATGCGTATGGTCGTATATTTCTTGTCAGATTTGGAATAATTACGCAAACACATGAAGAAACGATTTTTCCATCTACATCCTTAACAATGATATGATGGTTTTTGTCTTCAATAATCGTGTTCCATGTATTTTTCAAATGCTCTGTCATCTCTGGAACAGATTTCTCATGTAAAAATAAATACAATTCCAGAAGTTCATTCAACTCATTTTCTCTAACTTCCCTGACCATTACAACATCTCCATCAAATTCAACAAGTTTATAGTGTTGTTTTTACATACTATCACACAAAATGTAATTATACAAGAACAGGAACAGCAGAATAAACTGCTGTTCCTGTTAACTGTCTTATGACTCCCGCCTTCTCACGCGGGGCTCTTTTTGTGTCAGGGTTCGGGCTGCTCCAGGGGACGGACCACGGTTTTGAACATGTAGCCCATAAACACCGCACTGAGCAGGAAGGAGAAGACCTCCGCAAAGGGGAAAGCCGCCCACACGGCGCTGAGGCCGACAAAGTGGCCCAACAGCCAGGAGACGGGCAGAATGAGCACCAACTGCCGCAGCACGGAGACGATGAGGCTCAGTACGCCGTGGCCCAGGGCCTGACAGACCGAGGAGGTAACGATGCCGAAGGCGGCGGGCAGGAAGCTGAGGCTGATGAGGCGCAGGGCGGGGATACCGATCTCCAGCATATAGTCGGAGGCGTTGAAGATGCCTAGGAGCCGGCCCGGGATGAGCCAGAACAGCAGCACGCCCACGGCCATGATGGCCGCACCATAGAGGAAGCCCAGCTTGGCGGCGGCCCGGATACGGTCCGGCTTGCGCGCGCCATAGTTGTAGGCGATGATGGGCACGATGCCGTTGTTGAGGCCGAATACCGGCATGAAGATAAAGCTCTCCAGCTTGAAATAGGCGGAAAAGACCGCCACGGCGGTGGAGTTGAAGGCCCCCAGGATCTTGTTCATGCCGAAGGTCATCACCGAGCCGATGGAGGACATGATGATGGACGGCACGCCCACGGCATAGATCTTCCGGATGGTGACGCCATGGGGCCGGAAGCCCCGGAAGGAGATGGTGATCTCCGGGTTGCGCCGCAGATTGCAGAAGAGGCCCAGCAGGGCGCCCACGCACTGGCCGATGACGGTGGCCAGGGCCGCCCCGGCGATGCCCATGGCGGGGAAGGGTCCGAGGCCGAAAATGAGCAGGGGGTCCAGGATCAGGTTGATGACGGCGCCCAGGCCCTGAGAGAGCATGGTGTAAATGGTTTTTCCGGTGGACTGGAGCAGCCGCTCAAAGCAGATCTGAAACATCATGCCCACCGAGGCCACGGCAATGATGGTGAGGTAAGTGTCGCCGTAGGCGATGATCTCGGGCACGTCGGTCTGGAGGGCCATGAAAGTCCGGGAGAAAAAGCCGCCCAGCAGGGCAAAAGCCGCCCAGGAGCAGAAGGCCAGAAAGATGCCGTTGACGGCGGCCTTGTTGGCTGCGTCAAAATTTTTTTCTCCCAGGCTCTTGGACAGCAGGGCGTTGACGCCCACCCCGGTCCCCACGCCCACCGAGATCATCAGGTTCTGGGCGGGAAAGGCCAGGCCCACGGCGGTGAGGGCATATTCGCTGATGTAGGAGACGAACATGCTGTCCACCACGTTGTAGAGGGCCTGCACCAGCATGGAAATCATCATGGGCAGGGACATGGTAATGAGAAGCTGACGCACGGGCATGACGCCCATCTTGTTTTCCGCAGGCTGACGGGGTTCTGTGCTCACGCGCCGAGCCCCCGATCCCGCATCAGATCGGTCAGGAGGCGCACGATGGTCTCCAGACCCAGACCGCTGCTGACGGCCAGATGGTAATTCTGGGCCTTGCCCCACTGTCCGTCGGTAAAGTGCTCGTAGTAGGCGGCCCGGTTCTTGTCCTGCTTGAGAATGTAGAGCCGCAAGTCGGGGGCCTGGACCTTGTACTCCTCCCGGACCCTCCGGATGCGCTCCTCCATGGGGGCGTGGATGAAGAGGTTCAGGGCGTCCACGCCGGACTGGTTGCGCAGCACATAGTCGGCGCAGCGGCCCACGATGATGCAGGGCCCCTCGGCAGCCACCCGTCGGATAACCTCCGACTGGGCAATAAAGACCTGGTCGTTGACGGGCAGGCTCTGGGTGCTCATATAGAGGTTGTAGAGAAAGCTGCTGGTTTTCTGCTGCTCGGTACGACGGATGAAATCGGCGGAGAGCCCGGTTTCCTCGGCGGCCATGTTGATGATGGAACGGTCGAAGAAGGGGATGCCCAGGGCCTCGGCGGCCTTTTGGGCGATGAGACGTCCGCCGGAGCCGTATTCGCGGCCCACGGTGATAACAGTGTGTGCCATACGATTGACCTCCTTGTGGCTTCCTATGGTTCAGTTCGGATGGAAAAAGTATAGCATACGGCGGGATAAAAAGCCACGGTCAGGTTATACAACCTGACCGTGGCTTTTCAGAGGCGAATTGGCCCAAATAGACCGGGTGCTTACTGGGCAATGATGGTCAGCATACCGTCAGCCTCGGTGACGGAGAGGCCCAGCAGGGCGGCCAGCCCTTCGGCGGTGACGCAATGGTAGCCGGGAGATAGGAGGGCGGCGGAGACCTCCACGCTCTGGCCGTCCGCCAAGACGGAGAGGGTAGTTTCGGTGACAGCGGGGATCATGGCGGGATTCTCGATGGGCTCGACGGTATACGCCGCGCCCTTGGTGACCACTACCTGGCCGTTCCACTCCACATTGAAGGCGGCGGCAGTGTCCTTCAGGGCGCAGGCCACATCCCGCAGACGGTAGTAGGTGGCGCCGCCGTCGATCTGATAGGTAAAGGCGGAGCCCACCACCTCGCCGTTGACGCTGACGTTGCCGGCGGGCTTGGCGGAGGCGAGAATGGCGTCATAGTCGTTCAGGTTGTAGCTCTTGTCATAGGGGGCGTCCAAACGGCCGGCGTTCACCAGATCGATGATCTCCTGGCGGCGGGGGTCGTCCACGCTCAGGTCCACGCCCACGATCTTCCAGTTGTTGTCCACAGCGGGGGCCACGGGGGAGTGCTCGGCAAAGTAGGCCACGATCATGTCGCGGATGGAGTTGGAGGACTCCCACTCCTTCTTGCCCTCCACAAGCCCCTGGGACTTGAGGGCGGAGGAGTAGCGGTAGTTGTTCACCGCCAGGGTGAGGGTCTGCTCGTCGGTGAGAGGCTTGCCCTTGAACATCACGTTTTTGATGCGTGCGCCCTTGGGCTGGCTCAGGTCGATCTCATAGTCCACACCGGCGAACATATCGTAGAGGTAGCCGGGGTACTCGGGGTCAAAGCTGATGTTGATGTCGCCGGGGACCCACTGGTTGTAGCACTCGGCGGCCCACTCCATGTAGGCCTTCAGCTCCTTGCCGGTGACGGTGACCCGGTAGAGGGTGTTGTCGAACTTGTAGATGTCAAAGATGTTGCCGTAGTTGATGTCGCCGGCGGGCAGGTCGCTGGTGTCCTTGAACAGAGCGGCGGCGGAGACGTCGGCGCCGGAGTTCTCCAGTTGGATCTGGTTGATGAGGTCCATGACGGCGGTGTCGCGGAGCTTGCCCTCGGGCAGGCCGGCGATCTCGTTTTCAGGCTGGAATTTGGCGGTGGTGGCGCCCAGGGCGGCGCCGCTCTGACCGTCCTCGCCGGAGCCGCCGCCGTTGATGAAGTCGATGGTCTTCTGGTGGGCCTCGGCCACCAGGGCGATGGAGCGGATCTCCTGGCTGGGGGTGACGTCGGCCATGTCCACGATCTCCACGGCGCTGTCAACGATGTTGTTGTCGGCGTCCAGCGTCAGATCGAAGCGGGCGATGTCGCGGCCGCCGTTGCGCACGCCGCCGATGACCAGGTTGCCCTGCTTCTCGTTGACCACCACATGGTTGTGGGCGACCTGGAGCACGTCGATCTCCGGGTTGTCGTCCAGGATCTTCTGGGCGGAATCGGAGCCGTTCTCTTCGTCGAATTCGGCGTACAGGCCCATGTGGGCGGAGACCACGATGAGGTCGGCCTGTGTGCCGATCTCCGCGATGGCGGCCTTCACGGCGGCGCTGGCGGCCTCATAGGTGCAGCCGTCGATGCCCTCCTTGCCGCCGTCCCAGATGGGCACGTCGGGGGTGACCACGCCGATGACGGCCACCTTCACGCCGTCCTTCTCCACGATGGTCCAGCCCGCGCCGGTGACCAGCTTGCCGTCGGTCCCCTTCACGTTGGCGGCCAGCACGGGGAACTCGGCCTGGCCGACGATCTTCCGCATGGTGGGGATGCCCCAGTTGAATTCGTGGTTGCCCAGCGTCATGGCGTCGTAGCCCATGTAATTCATGGCGGCGATGACGGGATGGGCCTCGTCCGGAGTCTTGTTGTAGATGTCGTCGGTCATAATGGTGCCCTGGATGTCGTCGCCCGCGTCGATGAGGATGGTGTTGGGATTCTCGGCGCGCACCTGCTGGATGTAAGTGTAGAGGCGGGCCATGCCGTTGTTGGCGCTCTCCTTGTTGTCCTCATAGCTGTAGCCCCAGATGTTGCCATGCATATCTGAGGTGCCCAGAATGGTGATGTGCTTGCCGCCCTCGGCGGCCAAAGCCGCCGGAATGAGGGAGACCAGCAGAGCCACAGCCATCAGGACAGCCAGCAGGGACTGAGACAGACGTTTTTGCTTCATAGTTTCCTCTCCTATCGTTTTCTTGATTTGCCGGGGATATTTTTATTGTACCGCCCGGCCCTGGGAAAAACAAGAGTCGGACGAGAGGTAGCACCAATAAAATTTGTGTAAAATCGGAAATCAGGGCTTGACAAGGAGAAAAGAATGTGGTATTTTTGTACCAAGATAGTTTTGAATAGAAACTATTTGCAATAAGCTAACAAGCCGCAGAGCGGTGCTTTTTTTGCCCATATAATTAGCTAGCTAGATATTTGTATTAGGTATAAATGGTGGGACCAATTTATAGATAAGGAAAGGATGATTGCCATGAATTTCGAACTGACAAACGAGCAGAAGGACATCCAGAAGCTGGCCCGGGATTTCGCAGAGAAGGAGCTTCTCCCCCAGGTCCGCGAGCGGGACGAGTCCGGTGAGTTCCCCCTGGAGGCCTTCCGCAAGCTGGGTAAGACCGGTATCTACGGCCTGCCCTATCCCAAGGAGCTGGGCGGCATGGGCGGCAGTTACCTGAGTTACATCCTGGCCGTGGAGGAGATCTCAAAGGTGGACGCCGCCTTCGGCATCGCCTTCTCCGTGGACACCTCCCTGTACGGCGGCAGCATCATGAACTCCTCCGCCCCCGACGAGATCAAAAAGAAGTTTCTGGCCCCCATCACCTACGGGGAGAAGATTGGCTCCTTCGGCCTGACCGAGCACTCCGCCGGAAGCGACGCCGCCGGCCAGCATACCGTGGCCACCAAGGACGGTGACAGCTATGTCATCAACGGCTCCAAGTGCTTCAACACCAACGGCCCTCTGGCCGACTACACCGTCATCTACTGCCTGACCGACCCAGAGCTGGGCACCAAGGGCATGGCGGCCTTTGTGGTGGAGAAGGGCACACCCGGCTTCACCGTGGGCCATGTGGAGAACAAGATGGGCATCCGTACCGCCATGGTGTCCGACATGATCCTCGACAACGTCCGCGTGCCCGCTGAGAACATGATCGCCAAGCCCGGCGAGGGCTTTAAGCTGGCCATGAAGACCCTGGACGGCGGCCGCATCGGCGTGGGCGCCCAGGGCCTGGGCATCGCCGAGGGCGCCTATGAGATCGCCCGCCAGTACCTGATGCAGCGCCAGCAGTTCGGCAAGCCTCTGAACAAGCAGCAGTACCTGGCCTTCAAGATGGCAGAGCTGGCCACCGACATCGAAAAGGCCAAGCTGCTCCTCTATAAGGCCGCCCTGTGCAAGGAGGAGGGTCAGCCCTACTCCATCCCCGCGGCCATGGCCAAGATGACCTGCACCGACACCGCCATGAAGGTCGCCACCGAGGCGGTTCAGATGCTGGGCGGCAATGGCTACATGAAGGACTATCATGTGGAGCGCATGATGCGCGACGCCAAGATCACCCAGATCTACGAGGGCACCAACGAGATCCAGAAGCTGGTCATCTCCGGCAGTCTGTTCCGCTGAATTCCCGCGGGTCCGCGGGCTGGATTCCGGCTCGCTTTCCCATAGATCCCCTGTGTATACCGGTCTGACATGTGTGTTCCCTTGCAATCCCAACAACCTTTTTGCCACACAGCGGGGCCCCG
>NZ_DCJO01000009.1:39992-40683 GCF_002320075.1 Intestinimonas sp. UBA1698
GCCGCCGGGGACCGGGGTGATGGCCTCCACAAGGGGTTCGGCCTGCTCGAAGTCCACGTCCCCCCGCAGGCGGCCCGCGGCCGCATCCCAGTTGATGCCTACGTCCACGACCACTTGGCCGGGGGAGACGTGTTCCTTCCCGATAACGCCTGCCTTGCCCGCCGCGGCCACCAGGATCTCCGCCTGACGGCACTGGCCCGGCAGGTCCGCCGTCCGGGTGTGGCAGATGGTGACGGTGGCGTGGCGGCCCAGCAGCATCATGGACACCGGCTTGCCCACCACCAGGCTCCGGCCCACCACCGTGACCCGTTTGCCCCGGAGCTCGCAGCCGAAGTGGTCCAGAATTTCCAACACGGCCTGGGCGGTGCAGGGGGGATACCCCGCCCCCTGGCCGGAAAAGACCGCCGCCAGGGAACCGCTGGTGATGCAGTCCACGTCCTTTTCGGGCCGCAGCGCTTCACATACCGCCCGCTCATCCAGATGCTTGGGCAGAGGGCGGAACAGCAGGCAGCCGTGGATGGCCGGGTCCTCGTTGATCTGCCGGATGACGGCCAGCAGCTCGTCCTGGCGCACGTCCGCGGGTAGGACGAAGGGACGTACCGAGACGCCGACCGTGCCGCACCGCTTCATGGCGCCCCGCTCATAGGACAGATCGTCCTCCCGCTCACCCACCCGGACGATGGCCAGGGTG
>NZ_DCJO01000023.1:0-28972 GCF_002320075.1 Intestinimonas sp. UBA1698
GAGGCGCTCGATTAATATACCAAACCTTTCGCCCTTTGTCAACACCTTTTTTCATTTCTCTGCAATTTCTTTTTCTCGCCCCGCTTCGTGCTTTACTTCCCCGCTGAAAGTTGATATGATAACTTATACTTTATAATATATAATAGTATCAAATCAGAGAGGGATGGTCCTATGAAGCGGAGCAGCCGGGTTCTTTCCGCCCTATTATGCGCAGTCTTTTTGTGTTCCATGCTCTGCGGGGCCCAGGCACAGGAAGCCCCGCGTTTTGAGCACTGGCCCGAAGAAGTGGAATTCCGGGACCTCACCTACGACCTGTCGGCCGCCGACGAGCTGCTTGACCAGTGTATCCAGGCTGAGCAGCTCGCCGCGTCGCCGGAGAGCGCTCAGGCCGTGGTGGACTGCTGGCTGGCCCTGGAAGCTGCCTATGACGACTGGGATACCCAGTGCGCCATCTGCGGCGTTCGCTACTATCAGGATTTCAAAGCCTACGAGGCGGACTATCTGGCCTCCCGCTCCCTCTCTCTACAGGTCTACCGCGCCTGTCTCATGGCCGTTCAGGCCTTGCTGGCCTCCGACTACGGTACTGAGCTGGCCCAGGCCATGGGCCAGGAACTGGCCGACTCCTATCGCAGCGCGGCGGTCCCCACCGACCGTCAGATCGCCCTCAGCGAGGAGGACAACGAGCAGGTCGCCGATTACTGGGCGGCCCTGTACGGCGACTACACCTATTTCTATCAGGGGGAGTCGTGGACCCTCGCCCGCCTGGAGGATGAGGCCGACGGGCTGGACGCCGCCGCCTACCTGGCCATCTACAGCGGGCTGGCTCAGGCCAAGAATCAGGCCGCAGGGGCCACCCTGCTGGAGATGATCCCCCTGCGCAATCAGATGGCCGCCGCCTGCGGCTACGACACCTTCCCCGAATACGCATATGCCGAGACCTACGGCCGGGACTACACCGTGGCGGACGCTCAGGCCCTGCACCGGCTGGTGAAGGACTATATCGTCCCGGTGGAGACCGCCTACCTCTCCTACCGTTACTATGATCTGGACCAGACCGGCCTGGACCGGTATGCCCACGCGGACCAGGAGGCCAAGCTGGACGCGGTGGAGCCCTGTATGGACCAGGTGTCCGGCGAACTGGGCGAACTGTTCCGCTACATGCGGAAGAGCCACCTGTGCGACATCGAGGCCAGCGACACCAAGCTGGACGTGGGCTTCACCGTAAATTTGCCCTCTTACCACTCGGCTTTCCTGTTCGACCAGCCTCAGGGCACCTATTATGATCTGAAAACCGTCATCCACGAGTTTGGCCACTTTTCCGCCTTCTGTCTGGCCCCCTCCGACGATTTCCCGGTGGATGTGGCCGAGATCCACTCCCAGGGGCTGGAGATGCTCTTCCTGCCCTACGCAGGGGAGCTATTCGGCGCGGACGGCGGGACCTTTGCCTGCGCCCAGCTCTCCGACCTCATCAGCGCCGTGGTGGAGGGCTGTCTCTACGACGAGTTCCAGATCTATCTCTACAGCCACCCGAGTCTGACGCTGAGCGAGATCAACCAGGCCTTCCTGGAACTGGCCCAGGAATACGGCTACTCCCCCTATCCCGGGTTGGAGTATCAGTGGGTCGATGTGAGCCACACCTTTGAATCCCCCCTGTACTACCTGAGCTACGCCACCTCCGCCCTGTCGGCGCTGGACCTCTTTCTCCGCTCCCAAGAGGACTATGACGCCGCTGTGGATACCTATCTGGACCTAATTGCCGGCTCCGACGGCAGCGGCTACCGCGCCACCGTCCAGGCCGCCGGGCTGTCCGATGTGTTCCAGGAGGAGAGCGTCGCGGCCCTGGCCGGCGCGCTGAACGAGTACCTCTACACCGCGCTCTACGGTCTCCAGGATCTGGCGGGCCACTGGGCCCTGCCTGAGATCGGTCCGCTGGTCAGCGCCGGTATCATGGAGGGCAGCGGCGGGGCCTTCCAGCCGGATGCTCCCATGAGCCGCGCCATGCTGGTGACCACCCTCTACCGCCTGGCGGGCGAGCCCAAGCCCACGGTGAAGCAGCCGGTCTTTCCCGACGTGCCCGTCTGGACCTGGTACTCCGACGCCGCAGCCTGGGCCTATGAATCCGGTCTGGCCGAGGGGACCGGCCGCGGCTTTGACCCCAACGGCCCCCTCACCCGGGAAAGCATGGCCGTGCTGCTCTGCCGCTTCTCCGCCCTGTTGGAGCTGGACGCCTCCGGCGGGAGTCTGTCCGGCTTTCCGGACGCCGATTCAGTCTCGCCCTGGGCCGCCAACGCAGTGGGCTGGGCGGTAAAGGCCGGGGTCATCCGGGGCGCGGATGGCCGTCTGAACCCCTCCGGCGGAGCCAGCCGGGCCGAAGCAGCCGCCATGCTCTACCGCTTCCTTACGCTGGAAGGGTAGGCGGCCGCGCCCTTGCGCCCGAAGCCGAAATGTGATACGCTATGGGAAAAGATCCACACCCGGAGGTAATCGTCCCATGCCCATCAAGATTCCCGATTCCCTGCCGGCCCGTTCGGTGCTGGAGGGAGAAAACATCTTCGTCATGACCGAGCACCGGGCCCTGCACCAGGACATCCGTCCTCTGAACGTTCTGATCCTCAACCTGATGCCCACCAAGATTGTCACCGAGACCCAGATCCTGCGCAAGCTGTCCAACACCCCCCTCCAGATCCAGGTGGAGCTGCTCCAGACCTCCAGCTACCGCTCCCGAAACACCGACAGCGAGCATCTGGCCTCCTTTTATACCACCTTCGATCAGGTAAAGGACCGCAAATTTGACGGCATGATCATCACCGGTGCGCCGGTGGAAAATCTGGACTTCGATCAGGTGGAATACTGGGAGGAGCTGTGCCAGATCATGGCCTGGACCCCCACCCACGTCCACTCCACGCTGCACATCTGCTGGGGCGCTCAGGCCGGACTCTACTTCCACTACGGCGTGGAGAAGCGCTCCCTGCCGGAAAAGCTCTTCGGCGTCTTTGACCACCGTGTCCTCAAGCCCAGCTCCCCTCTGTTCCGGGGCTTTGACGACGTATTCCAGGCCCCCCACTCCCGGTACACCGAGGTGTGGGAGAGCGACATCCGCCGCACGCCGGGGCTGGAGCTGCTGTCGGTGTCGGGAGACGCCGGCGTGTTCGCCGTCAAGAGCCTGGACTCCCGCCAGTTCTTCATCACCGGGCACCCGGAGTACGACCCGGACACCCTGGCCCGGGAGTATTTCCGGGACCGGGATCAGGGCATCCCCATCCGCGTGCCCCAGAACTATTTCCCCGGCGACGACCCCAGCCGCCCGCCCATCGTCCGCTGGCGCAGCGCCGGGCAGCTTCTGTATACCAATTGGCTGAATTACTACGTGTATCAGACCACACCCTATGACATCAAGGAGATTTGAGCCATGCGCGTGACCTATGAGGACGTAAAGCGCTCAGAGGAGATCCGGACCTATATCACCCAGGCGGACGCCTCTCTCATCGCCCTGGGCTACACCGAGCACAGTTTCGCCCATGTGACCCGCTGTGCCGAGGTGGCGGGGGACCTGCTGGCGGAGCTGGGCTACGACGAGCACCAGATCGAGCTGTGCAAGATCGCCGCCTATATGCACGACATCGGCAACGTGGTCAACCGGCACGACCACAACGTCAGCGGAGCCACCATGGCCTTCCGCATCCTGGACAACATGGGCATGGAGCCGGAGGATGTGGCGGCGGTCATCACCGCCATCGGCCATCACGACGACGCCACCGCCTTCCCGGTCAACGCCATCGCCGCCGCCCTCATCCTGGCAGACAAGACCGACGTGCGCCGCAGCCGGGTCCGCAACCGGGAGACCATCAATTTCGACATCCACGACCGGGTGAACTACGCCGTGGAGCGCTCCGAGGTCTCGCTGGACCGGGACTCCAAGACCTTTACCCTCTCCCTGTCCATCAACACGGAGGTCTGCGCCGTGATGGATTATTTTGAGATCTTCCTCCAGCGCATGCTCCTATGCCGCAAGGCCGCCGGTTTTTTCGGCCTGACCTTCAAGCTCGATATCAATGGCTTGACTTTGCTGTGACGCAGTGATATGATTTCTTGCCCGCTCCGGTACGGTCCCGGGCGGGCTTTTTTCTTCCATTTGTCGCTATCAAGGGAGATGTGACACGTCATGCAGAATTCCATCACGGAGGGTCCCATCGCAAAGCCCCTCCTGTCCTTTTTCTTCCCCATCCTGCTGGGCACCTTCTTCCAGCAGCTCTACAACACGGTGGACGCCATCATCGTGGGCAACTTCGTGGGCAAGGAGGCTCTGGCCGCCGTGGGTGGCGCCACGGCGGTGCTCATCAACTTTCTGGTGAACCTCTTCGTGGGGCTCTCCTCGGGGGCCACGGTGGTCATCGCCCAGCGGTACGGCGCCCGGGACCCGGAGGGCCTCAGCCGCACCGTCCACACGGCCATCGCCCTGGCCCTGGCCGCCGGCGTGGGCATCACCGTGCTGGGGGTCTCCGCCTCCGGGCCCGCCCTGCGGCTGATGGGCACGCCGGCCGATGTGCTGCCCCACGCCACCGTCTACCTGCGGGTCTACTTCGCCGGAAGCATCGCCTCCTTCCTCTACAACATGGGCTCCAGCATCCTGCGGGCCGTGGGCGACACCAAGCGCCCCCTCTATTTTCTGATCGCCGCCTGTCTGACCAACATCGTGCTGGACCTGCTCTTCGTGGTGGTGCTGGACCTGGGGGTGCTGGGCGTGGGACTGGCCACGGTGCTGTCCCAGGTGGTCAGCGCGGCGCTGGTGCTTTTCGTGCTGCTCCAGCCCGCCTGTGTCTATACCCTGGTCCCCAAAGAGGTCCGCTTCTATCCCGGCACCCTGAAAAACATCCTGCGCATCGGCGTCCCTGCGGGCATCCAGTCGGATATGTACGCCGTGTCCAACATCCTGCTTCAGTCCTGCATCAACGCCTTCGGCACCGATACCGTGGCCGCCTACACCGCCTTCGGCAAGGTGGACGGCTTTTACTGGATGATCAGCGGCGCCTTCGGCGTGGCCATCACCACCTTCGTCAGTCAGAATTTCGGAGCCCAGAAGTACGACCGGCTGCGCAGGAGCGTCCGGGTCTGCCTGGGGCTCACCTTCGGCGTCACCGCCTTCGTCAGTTTGGTGTTTTTTGCCGCAGCCCCCTGGCTGCTGCGCATGTTCTCCGGCGACACCACCGTTATCTCCCTGGGCGTGGGGATGCTCCGCTTCATCTGCCCCTTCTACTGTACCTTCGTCTGTATCGAGATCTTTTCCGGCACCGTCCGGGGCACCGGCGACTCCCTGCCCCCCATGCTGCTCACCTGCGGCGGAGTCTGCGTGCTGCGGGTGCTGTGGGTCTTCCTGATCCTGCCCCACTACCCCTCCATGGATACCGTGCTGGTGAGCTATCCCGTCAGTTGGGTGGTCACCTCCCTGCTCTACATCCTCTACTACCTCCAGGGCGGCTGGCTGCGCCGCCGCATCCGGGTCTACGGCTATGTCCCCGAGGAATGCGGGCGCAAACCGGCAAAGGTCTGAACCGCAAAAGGAGTCCCCTGGCTTCCGCCAGGGGACTCCTTTTATGGCTCATCCGGCCATTCGATGCTGGGCCGGTCCAGGCCGCTGGCCATCAGCTTTCCGCCCTGGACGTCGCTGGGCACCCCCTGCCGGATGCCGCCGTCCTCCGTCATGTACCAGACCTCGATGGGAAATTTATAGCCGACCCCGGTGGGCCGGTCCACCCCCCGGAAGGTAAGCAGGAAGGTGTCCCCATCCTGCGCCGGATAGCTCTCCTGCCAGTCCCGGCAGGTCCACATAGCCTCGCCGCCGCTGCCGGCCGTCTCGGACAGCACGCCCGCCGCAGAAAAGGCCAGCGCTCCATTGCAGTACATGCGGAACTCCGTGTCGGTCCAATCGGCCCTTGTACCGTCCGGGTCCTCGATCCACACGTCGTAGTCCAGCGGCGGCACGAAGGCACCCCCAGTCCGCTCGGGCTTCCCGCTCCAGCTCCCGCCGCCGTAGTGGGGCAGCACCGACCAGGCGTCCAGGCTGTACTCCATCTTCTCCCGGGCCACGGTGCCGTCGTCGGACAGCTCGGCATTCAGGGTCCACCAGCCCTCCCCTTCCAGAGACAGGGGCAGGGTACAGGCAAAGCCGTGCGCCCCGTTGTCCGCCATGGGTTCTCTCCGGGTATCTCCTGTCTGGCCGTCGCTCACCAGCAGCACAGCGGTCATACCCTTCCGGTACTCCTTGGGCCACAGAGTCACCTCCGCCAGGGCGCTGCGGGTCTGTGCATCCAAGCCGGCCATCTTCACCTCATAGGAGGACAGCAGACTGTCGGCCTCCTCCAACGCGTCCCGGACCGTCCGCTGGACCGTTCCGCTCAGGCTCTGGACCTCACGGCCCAGATCCTGCACCGAGCGCCGCAGGCCCGCGATCTGTTCCCCCTGTTCCCGCAGCGTCCATCCCTGCCAGATCGTCAGCGCCAGCAAAACCGCCGCTCCCGCCAGAAGGATAGTTCCCTTCTTGCCGTCCACAGGCATCCCCCCTTTTTCCATAGGATAACATCTCCCTCCCGCGGTGCGCAAGCCCCAGGCCGCTTTGTCTCCATTCTGTAACTTGACTTTCACTTACTTCAACTGTAGTATTATAATAACTACATTTGAAATAGATGGGAGCAATGCACATGAAACGGCTGCCCGACACCGAGCTGGAGGTCATGAAGGCCCTGTGGGCCTCGGAGCGCGCCCCGGTCCCCCGCTCGTCGCTGGAGGAAGCTCTGCGGGACCGGGGCTGGGCCACCAATACCTTCAACACCTATCTGTCCCGTCTAGCGGAGAAGGGCTTTGTCTCCTGCGAGAAGCGGGGCAAGACCAACTACTACACCCCCCAGGTCCGTCAGGCGGACTATCTGGCCTTTGAGAGCGGCACGGTGCTCAACAAGGTCTTTGGCAGCTCCCTAAAGAGCTTCGTGGCCTCGCTGGCCCGGGGCGGCGCGCTGCGCGATGGGGAGCTGGATGAGCTTCAGCAGTACCTGGAGGAGCTGAAGCGAGGGGACCGGCCTTGAGGGCCCCCCGTACGCCGCTGACCACCGAGTTTCGGGGCGGATACCGCGCGGTCCGCGGCCGGCTGGAGAATCTCTTCTGCCCCAACGCCCGCCGCCGGGGCGGCCGCCTGATCGCGGTGGTGGCGCTGCTGGCGGGTCTGGCGGGGTCCCTGGTGGCCTGCCAGACGGATGCCGAAGTCCCATACGGGGTCTACGCCGGGGATGGGCTGGTCTGCCAGTTCCCCTTCCTCTCCTATCGGCCCAGCCAGGCGTCCACCGAGCAGTGGCGCGTCACCCTCACCCAGGAGGTCCTGTTCAGCACCTTCCCTGAGGCGGTTGTCGAACAGGCGTTTCCCACCTGCACGGAGCTGGATTTTGAGGAGGCGACAGCCGCCGGCTTTGCCGAATATGGGGCCTTCGCTCCGGACCTCTCCAGCTTCACCGACCGCCGCGCCTGGTCGGTGGAGGGCCTGGGGGTCCTCCTGCGGCTGGATGACCAGCTCTGGCTGGCCCTTCCCTTCCCGGACGGGATCTTTCTCCGGGTCTACCGCCTCACGCCAGCCACAGACAGCCCCATGCGGCAATCGACGCTGGCCGGGCTGCTGGCCGCCGCCTTCTCCGAGCCGGACCCGGAGGGCAGGGACACCTGGGAGCTCCTCTGTGACCTGCCCGGCGACGGCTGTACCCTGGGAGTCCTGCGCTATGCCGCCGGCAGCCACGCCGGGGGCTTCGGCAGCCTGCTGCTGGGGGTGGTGGACAACCGGAGCCACCAACCGCTCTCCCCTGCGGTGGAGCTGCGGGGAGACGACAATCGGCTCGCGGTCTGGACCTCGGAGGGCCTGACCTGGCTGCTGTGCACCGGTTCCACCACCTACCAGGGAGTCGAGAGCGGTTCTGCCCGCCTGTTCACCTTTGACGGCCGGACCCTGACCTCGGTGACCGAGCTACCGGAATCCGCCCGGGTCAAATCCATTGCGGCGGACCAGTCCCTGGACCTTCCCACCGGAGCCGAGACCATGTTCGACCCCGACCAGAGCGCCGGCTTCTGGGCCGCCCATAAGGCCGTCCCCATCCACGGCGGGCTGGACCTCTATGCCCAAAACCCGGACTGGCGTCCCGACCGGCAGGCCGACGGGGCGCAGTGGGAATTCTTCTGCACCATTCTTCTCGCACCCGACCCAATTCCAGACGAAGGGGTGGTAACACCATGAAACGACTGCTGATCATCGGGGCCGTCATGGCCCTGCTTCTGGCTGCCTGCGCCCCTGCCGGCGAGGCGCCGTCCCCCTCCCGCTCCGCCCCGCCGGAGGCTTCCCCCACACAGGCCCAGCCGGTGGAGCAGCCCCCCGTGATGGCCGCCGCCCAGGTCTTTGTGGACCAGGACGCCGCCGTCTTTGAAGCCCAGCCCGGGGTGGTCATCGCCTCCAACGAAATCACCCGCCTGGAGCTGGAGGCCCGGTATCCCGGCATGCTGCCCGGCGCGGACATGGAGATCTGGCGGCTGGAATACCGCCTTCTCCCCGCCGACATGGCCCAGGTGGCCATCACCGGCGGGCGGGAGACCGACGGGCAGGGCGGCATCACCGAATACACCGCCCAAGGCCGGCCCTATCTGGTGCTCTCCACCGCCCCCGACGGGAGCTATACCTATCTGGACGTGCTGTGGAGCACCGCGTTTACCGGCGACGCGGCCGACCTGCAAAGGCGGGTCACCGAGCTGGCCTACGGCGTCCCGGACCTGGAGTACGCCCTGACCCGGGAGGGCTACAACGGCTGGTACGGCCTGGGCAGCCCGGACGTGAGCTTCCTGGAGGGAGAGCCCGCTGTGGAGCCACTGGACTACGACGTGACCTACGGCGAGGGAGACCGCTGGGAAAAGCGGACCTGGGAGGGTCTGACCGCCGAGTTCTACGTCAGTGCGGAATACGGCCCCCGTCTTCACGCCCTATCCACCACCCTGCCGGACCTGTCCACCTACCGCGGCGTCTCGGTGGGCGACACCCACGCCCAGGTGCGGGAGGCCTACCCCGAGATTCACAGCGAGCCCATCTGGGACTATACCGGCGACTACCTGTGGTACGGCGGCGATATGGCCTTCGGCCCCCTGCTGTTTTTCTATTTCGACGGTGACGCCGTGTCCCACTTCGACCTGGTCACCATTCTGGACTGACCGACTCCATCCATCGACGGAGGTCCTTCTATGACGGACTTGCTCATGACCCTGGCCGAGATCTCTCTCACCATGTCGGCGGTCATCCTTCTGCTGCTGGCCCTTGGCCCGCTGCTGGCCAGGCGCTACGCCGCCCGGTGGCGGTACTGGGCCTGGCTGGTGGTGGCGGTGCGGCTGCTGGTCCCGGTCAACCTCTCCCTGCCCCGGGCCCCCGTGCAGTTGGAGGCCCCGGCGGACCGGATAGTCTATACCTACCCCCCGCCGGCAGCGCCCTCCGCCGCCCCGGTCGGGCCGGAGTTTTCCGCCGAATCGCCCTCCCCGCTCCCCTCCGTCCCGCCGGAGACCTCCGCCGGCGCGGTGCGCAGCCTCACTCTGGGCAGCGTCGCCGCCTGGGTCTGGCTGGCGGGCGCCGCGGCGCTGACCGTCTGGTACGGGGCGGGCTATCTCCGCTTCCTCCGCTACGTCCGCCGCTGGTCCTCGCCCGCCGTCCGACCCGCCGCGCGGGAGACGCTCTCCGCCCTGCAAACGGAGCTGGACGTCCGGCGGCCGGTCCGTCTGCTGGTCTGTCCCGGCCTCTCCGGCCCCATGATGGCCGGCCTCCTCCGGCCGGTGATCCTGCTGCCCCATGAGGAGGAGGACAGCGAGGCCCTCTGGTTCATTCTTCGGCATGAGCTCACCCACTGCCGCCGCCGGGACATCGCCTACAAGACCCTGCTGCTGTGCGCCAAGGTGGTCCACTGGTGCAATCCGCTGGTGTGGCTCATGGTCCGCGCCGCGGAGGGGGATCTGGAGCGCGCCTGCGACGACCGCGTGGTGGCCGGGCTAGGCCCGGAGGCCCGGGCCCGGTACGGACAGATCATCCTGGCGGCGCTGGGCTCCGGCCGGGCGTCCCGCCCATAAAAGGAGGTCTTTTCATGTGTTCCCATCCCCGCCCTGGCCGGGCGCCCCACACCCCCTTTTCCACCGAGTTTAAGGGCGGCGCCCGCGCCGTCCGGGAGCGGCTGCGCAATCTCTTTCTGGGGCCCCGCCGGCAGGGCCGCGCCCTGGTGCTGTGCGTGGCCGTTCTGGCCCTCTTCACCGGAGGGATGGTGGCCTGCCGCACCGCCGTCCGGGAGACGCCCCCAGCTTCCGACACCGCCGTCCCTCCCCTGATGATGCTCCCTCCCACCGCCGAGCTCTTCGGTATCACCGGGGTGGAGGCGGCCCTCTACGAGGCCGCCCGCTGGGCTCATAACCCCTACGGCTGGCAGAACGGCACGCTGGCGCTCCCCTTCGTGGGGGTGTACGCCAGCTATGAGGACGGCAACGGGGATACCGTCTATCTCTGCAACCTGTGGACCCGTTATTACTACGACTTTCTGGCCACCCGGGGGGCCAACAGCGGCGGAGGCGGGGGCCCCGCCGCCATCACGGTGGCGGGGGACGGCTCCTCCGGCCGCTTCCGCTCTGTGATAAGCGCTGCCGACGGCGAGGGCTGGGCCCAGTCCATCCGGGACCTGTGCGCGCCGGTCCCTGGTCTGGCCGACCAGATTCTGGGGGCGCGATCGCCTATACTCTCACCACCCCCCACACCGACACCCTGCTGGCCCAATACGTCCAGGCGGTCATCGGAGCGGTGGACGAAACCAACGTCAACAAGGAGGCCGCGGCGGACGCCTACCTGGCCGGGCTCATCGCGGCCGGACCGGGGGACCGGCTTTACGACGCGGCGGTCTCCGCCTTCGGCTCCGGCGCCTGGGACCACGTGACCTACGCCATGGAGCAGACCGAGAGCGTGGAGACCCGCCCGGCCTATGTCCTGCGCGCCACCGGAGAGGAGATCACCGAGGCGGAGTACACCGCCCTCAATCTGGACGTCTGGACCGGGCTGGCGGAGGAAAACGGCTTTACCGTGGGGGAGCTGCTGGACGCCGCCGCCTTCGATGCCCCCGGCCAGGTGTCTGCCCCAGAGGGGGAGCGGGCCGCCCGGGCGCGGGAGCTCTTTCTGGCCCACATCGACCAGCTTCCTGCCTGCTACACCTCGGTGTCCACCTGTGACGCCTGGGAGGTGGAGCTGGCCTTTCACGGTCAGACCGTCGGGAGCGACGGGTCCGATCACTATCACTTTGTGGTATCCAACCGCCGCGGAGTCTGGGGGGTGGAAGTTCCCCTGACCTGGGATGGGCACAACCCGGACTCTCCCACCGGCGATTGAAAGGAGCAGACTCTATGAAGGAAAGACGTATCGCCCCCCGCACTCCCTTCACCACCGAGTTCCGGGGCGGGACCCGGGCTGTCCAGGAGCGGCTGTGCAACCTCTTCACCGGGGTCAAACGCCGGGGGACCCCGCTGGTGGCCCTGACCCTGGCCCTCGCGCTGCTGGCCGGAGGGCTGGTAGCCTGCACCTCTTCCGTCCAGGCCGCAAACACCTTCGACGTGCCCGATCCGGTCTTTGAACTGGCCCGGGATCTGGTACCCGACATCAGCGGGGCCAAGCTCACCCATCTGGCCTGGGCCGGCAGCTACAGCGGCCTGTTTGAGAACGCCACCGTGGATGCCTTCTCCTATGACGTGGGCGTGCCGGTGGAGGACCCGGACGGCGTTCCTCTGGTGGGCGGCCAGTATGTGGATGAGGATGGGCTCTTCCACGAGGGCCCGTACTCCCTGCTGGCGGTGCTGAACCGGGAGGGCAATTTCACCTTTTTGGCCGACGCCGGGCCTTGGATCGACGGCCCCGCGCCCCTGCTGCTTTCTGACGCCCTCCGTACCATCGGAGAGTCCAGGGGGGACGAGGCCCTCACGGCCGCCGGGGAAATGCTCTTTGCCCAGTACCACCTGGATCTGGCCGACGAGGCTCTGGGCTGGCTCACCGGCGCCGCCCCATGCACCGGGGATACCTACACCGACGGAGCGGGCGTGGTGTGGCTCCAGTTGGCGGGCTACGAGAAGTGGCACCCCGATCTGCGGGTGGATGATCAGGTGCTGTCCCAGCTCTATTTCATCTTTCCCCGGGAGCTGGCCGTCCGGATCATGCAGCAGTATGTCTATATCCCCGACGGCCTCCTGCTGGAGCGGGACGGCAGGCTGTGGATGCGGCAGGACGCCATCCAGCGCTCGTACTGGCCCTACACCGCCGACCGGGATACCCTGGCGGTGGTGGAGTTTACCAGTGCCCGCTGTGTATTCACCATGGAGGGCACCGACCATGATGAACCCGCTACCTGGGTCTTTACCCTGGATGGTAAGGAGAGCAACATCGTCTGGTTGTTTACACAATACTACACCCTCTCTTCCTGAAAAACCAGAAAGGCCGGAGGCAATGCCTCCGGCCTTTCTGGTTTTCATCGTTCCGTTATTCCTCCGGGGCCAACACTGCGACATAGCCCTCGTGGTCCACCAGCTTCTGGCCCTCCGGGCTCAGAAGCCACCGATAGAGGATGGCGGTGGGGCCGTCCTCCGGCTCGCCGGCGTTCATCACGGCGTAGTAAAAGGTGCGGAAGGGATAAGCCCCGGACCGGATGGTATCGTCGTTGGGCTCCACCCCGTCCACCTTCAGCAGCTTCAGTCCGTCGGCCATGTTCATGTCCTCGGCGTAGTAGTAGACGGTATAGCCGATGGCGGCGGGAGAGCCGTCAAAGGAGCGGACCGCCTCGATGAGTCCCTCCATGGTGCCGATGAAATACTCGGTATTGGCGGGCTGCATCATCTCCAGATCCCCCATGACCTCTTTTTCCATGATGGCCTGGCTGCCGCCGCCCTTATTGCGCTGGAAGGGGACGATCTCCCGGTCCTCCCCACCCACTTGACTCCAGTTGGTGATCTCTCCGGTGTAGATCTTCTGGATCTCCTCCACGGTGAGGCTGTCCACCGGATTGTCGGCGTTGACCATAAAGACCAGCGCCTCGGTGGCGATGGGCTCCTGGGACCACTCCAGTCCCTGCTCGTCCCGCTGGGCATAGGTGGCCTCGCCGGCCTCGGCCACCACCAGAAGGTCGGCCTCCCCCGCCATCAGGGCATTATAGGCCCCCGTCGTTTTGGAGAAATGGATGAGGTCAGCCACGTTCTCCCGGCTCTCCCCCAGCAGCACCGAGGCGATGGCCTCGCCTAAGGGCACCGTGGCGGTGGAGCCGTCCAGCCGCGGAAAATTCTCCCGGGTAAACACAAAGGTCTTGCCCGGCGTGGGGGTGGGCGTCGCGGCAGGGCCGGACGAGCTCCGGCCGCCCTGGGGCGCGCAGGCGCACAGCAGCGCCAGCGCGAGCAAAACAGGTGTCAGTTTCTTCATGCAAGTACCTCCTTACTGGCCCCATTCTACCACAGCCCGTCCGGGAAAGCGCGTATATCCGGCTACATTCCGTTACAAATCATGACAACGCAGGCCCGGCCCGCAATCCGCTTTTCGATGCTTCCGTATCAAAAAGAGCGCGTTTCCGCGCCCAAACAAAACCCAGCCCCTCGGCCATCCAGCGTGACCGAGGGGCTATCCGTGGTTCTGAATTTCTACCAAATTGTCTACCTCGTACTTTCTGCAGAATGGTGCGTCCGGAATCCGGTGCCAGGGGAGTGATCCTTCTTTTGCAAGTTACCAGGTCAACAACACATGCACATGCGGTTTCCGTCGACTGCGATATTTCGCGAGAGGTTTGCCGTGTGCTTCTCACTCGAGTGAGCCTTGTTCCGGAATTTGCCGATGGAATGGATCGTTTTCTGGACCTTAGGACTCGTTTCGCGGCAGACGCCTGATTGGATTTGCGTCCGTCAAAAGGTTTTTTGAGGTCTAGTACATGGGACTCACCTCTTCCTTTCTGGCTATATTGTACGACTTCATTTTGTATTTGTCAATAGTTTTTGTACGATCGACCCAAAAATCTTTTGAGGGGCGCCGCCCCTTCTATGTACCGGCGGACCGTGCCGCCGGACCCGTCAGCCCCGGAAAAACAGCAGCAGGATCAGCCCGTAGAGGATAGAGGCGCTGATGCCAAAGACCAGCACCGGCCCTGCCACCGTGAACAGCTTGGCTCCGGTGCCAGTGACCATACCCTCGCTTTTGAACTCCAGGGCGGGCGAGACCATGGCGTTGGCAAAGCCGGTGATGGGCACCAGCGTGCCGGCGCCTGCCCGCTTGGCCAGCTTGTCGAACAGCCCCAGCCCGGTGAGCAGGGCGGCGGCGAAGATCAGGGTCATGGATACGGCGCTTCCCGCGTCGTCCCGGCCCATGCCGGCGTTCTGATAGAGGTTGAGCAGCGCCTGTCCGACGGTGCAGATCAAGCCGCCCACCACAAAGGCCCACAGCATATCCCGGCCCAGCGGCGAGGGCTTGGATTTTGCATTGACATACTGGCCGTATTCCTTGTTGGTCATATCCATGGAATCTTCCTCCTTTTGCTCGGCGCTAGTTTGCCCCTTGACAGCGAAAAACATGCGTGGTATTCTTATTTTACTAAATTACTTATTTACTATATTAGTAAATTACTGATTGGAGCGATAGACATGCACATCCCAACCACGCTCAAGCACAAGCCGGTCATCACCGTCGAGGACTATGAGCACATTGACGGCCGAACCGCCTATCAAAGCGACGCGAAGGGCCTCTCCCTCGGTTTGGCCCAGTGGAACGATCGGGGCAAGGTGGACATCTCCGCCAAGGTCTGGCGCTACACCGGGGAAAAATGGTCCCGCCAGTCGGAGGAGCTGCCCCTCCACCGGGTGCTGGACCTGGCCATCCTCACCTGCCGGGCCCAGCTCTACTTGCGGGAGGACGCCTATAAACACCCCAAGGGCTACGACCCGGAGCAACCCCTCATCGACCGGGTGGGGCTTCAGGGCGACGCGATGTCGGTGACGGTCTGTACCGAGAACGACCACATCGACGAGGATCTGGCCCTCTTCCGGGACGCGCTGGCCCGGGATGGAGAGCTGGTGGGGGAGCGCCTGGCGGTGCTGGGCCGGCTGGTGAAGGAGCTGGGGTACTGACATGGCCAGAACGGAATCGCAGCGGCAGCTTCTGGCCGCCTATAAACAGCGCCCCATTGTCGGAGGCGTGTGCGCCATCCGGTGCCCCGCCGCGGGACGAACCCTCCTGCTGGCCGCCCCCAACCCGGAGGGGCAGCGCAACCGCTTCGCCTTCTCCGTCTCCACCGGCGCCTGTGTCCACGCCGCGCTGGCCCGGGATTGGCGCGCCTTTGCACCGGATTCCTTCACCTTCGAGGTGCTGGAGACGCTGGAGCGCGGCCCTGGCCAGACCGACGTGGCCTTTCGCGCCGATCTGGAGACCCTTCGGGACATCTGGCGGGACAAGCTGACGGCGGAGGGCGCGGCCCTGTATCACTAAAAGGAGGCAGCGGCACTTGCCGCTGCCTCCTTATTAATGCAAAAGCCGCTCCATATCTTCCGGCAGAGGGACGCAGAGCCGGATGAGCACCCCGGTCAGGGGCTGCACCAGCTCCAGCTCCGCCGAGTGGAGGGCGGGCCGGGGGATCAGCGCCGTATCCTCGGTCCCGTAGAGGAAATCTCCGGTAAGGGGGTGCCCTAGATGGGCCATGTGGACCCGGATCTGGTGAGTACGTCCCGTCTCCAGCTCCAGCCGCAGCAGGGCCCGGCCCGCCCCTGTCCGCAGCACCCGGTAACGGGTCCGGGCCGGCTGGCCGTCCGCCCGGACCTCCCGGGCCAGCAGGGAGCCCTCCACCCGGCCGATGGGGGCGTCCACCACGCCGGCCTCCGGTTCCGGCCTGCCCTCGCACACCGCCAGATAGATGCGCCGAAAGGCCCCGGTGTGGAGCTGCTCCTTCAGCCGCTCCTGGGCGTGGGGGTGCTTGGCTACCACCATCAGCCCCGAGGTCCCCTTGTCCAGCCGGTGGACCGGGTGGTAGTCGGCAAAAACGCCTTGTTTCCGGTAATAATTCATCAAAAAATTACCCAGCGTATCGTTATAGTGACCCGGTCCGGTGTGGCTGGGCACGCCGGGCGCCTTATTGACTACCAGCAGGTCCTCATCCTCGTAGACGATGTCAAGAGGGCCAGGAGCCGGAGTCAGGCCGCTGCGCAGGGCCGCCTCCCCCACCAGGACGGAGAGCTCTTGTCCTATCCGTACCCGCTGGCTGGTATAGACCCGCTGACCGTCCAGCAGGATGCCGTCAGGCAGCCACTTGACCCGCCGGACCACCGTGCCGGACAACCCCAGCTCCCTGCGCAGCACGGTGTCCACCTTCTGGCCGTCCCGCTGGGGCGTGACGATCCAGGTCAGCCGCCGCCCGGTCCGCTTCTCTGCCACAGGACCGCCTCCTCTCTTTGGGATCTGCAAAGTATAGCACAGATGGCGCAAAGATCCAAGTCCAGGCCACTAAATTCACAATTGCCGCATTGCATGCCGGGTGCAAAACGTATATAATAATGTCTACTGAATAAACCGCCAAGCGGTTTATTCGTGCGGCCACTGCCGCATAAGTGCATCAAAATGGGCTATAAACAGCCCTTTTGATGCAATTGAGACATTGTTACAATGCGTATTTCCGCTGGAGCGCCGGATTGCTCCAGCGGAAGGTGCAAGGTTTTCTGGCAAATGAGCCAGAAAACCTTGCACCTGAACAAAGCCAGTTGGCCTTGAAAGCCTTGGGATTCATGGCCTTCGCCTTTGTTTCGTACGCATTATAATAAGAAAACATCCGGAACGAAAAGCAAGGTGGGACCACTATGGGCAGGCAACTGGGCCTTTACATCCACATTCCCTTCTGTAAGAGCAAATGTGACTACTGCGACTTTTACTCCCTGCCGGAGCGGGAAGCCCGCATGGACGCCTATCAAAAGGCCCTGCTGGCCCATCTGAAGGAGACGGCTCCCCAGGCCAAGGGCTATCTGGTGGACACCGTCTATTTCGGCGGCGGCACCCCCAGTTTTTACGGGGAAAAGCGCCTGCGGGAGCTCCTCTCCGCCGTAAAAAAACGCTTTGAGGTGGCGGGCAACGCCGAGATCTCCCTGGAAGCCAACCCGGACAGCGTGGACAAAAAGAGCATGGTCCGCCTGCGCCGGGCGGGCGTGAACCGGGTCTCTCTGGGGATGCAGTCGGCCCACGACGACGAGCTGGAGGCCCTCCACCGGGCCCACACCTGGCAGCAGACCCGGCAGGCGGTGGCCGCCATCCGGGAGGCCAAGGTCAAAAACCTCACTCTGGACCTGATCTACGGCCTGCCCGGTCAGGATATGGCCCGCTGGCAGGACTCGGTGGAGCAGGCCATCGCCCTCCAGCCAGAGCACCTGTCCTGCTACGGCCTGAAGGTGGAGGAGGGCACTCCCCTCTGCGGCCGAGTCCAGCGGGGTGAGGTCCTGCCCACCGACGACGAGCAGGCCGACATGTACCTGTGGGGGGTAGAGCGGCTGGAGGCTGCGGGCTACCACCAGTACGAGATCTCCAACTTTGCCCAGACCGGCTTTCAGTCCCGGCACAACCTGAAATACTGGCTCACCCGCCCCTACCTGGGCTTTGGCCCCGGCGCCCACTCCGACTTCGGCGGCCGCCGGTTCTCCTTCGTCCGGGACCTGGACGCCTACATCGACGGGGTGCTCAACGGCGGTCCCATCATCGACGAGGACGACCTCATCCCCAAGCGGGAGCGCTCAGGGGAGTATCTGATGCTGCGCCTGCGGACCACCTGGGGGATCGAGGAGTGGGAGTACCGGCGGGAGTACTTCATGAACTTTGATCCCATCGAGCAAAAGCTGGCTGAATACGAGCACCGGGGCTGGGCCGCCCGGGACGGCCAGCGCTGGCGGCTGACGCCCCAGGGCTTTCTGGTCTCCAACCAGCTCATCGGCGAGCTGCTGGAGCTCCAGGAGAGCGCCACGCTGGAGACCACCCTGCCCAGGGTCCGGCGGGAGCGGGAACAGGAGATTTGAGCTTTCGAACCGGGGGAGGCGGTGCGCGCATCGCCTCCCCCGGTTTTGTCCGCTCTGCTTTCTAACACTTTGCTAACATCGTCCCAATCGACAGGATTTGGCGGGCCGGGCTTGTTTACAAAGGCCGCAGGGGTGTGGTAGGATAGGGGGGATCACACCCACCCATGCGACTGTTTTGGAGGCAGACTATGAGGCAATTCTTTCGACGGGCCACGGCCCTCACCCTGGCGCTGCTGTTGGGGCTCACCCCCATGGCCGCCGCGTCTGAGGCACTTGGCGACGACCTGCATACCGGCACGGTGAGCCTGGCCCCCGGTGTGGAGCTGACCCGCCAGATCTTCTGGAGCAATTCCAAGTCCGACCTGCGCACCGAACGCTACTTTACATACTCCCCCGGCTCCGGCGTCTACCCGGCGGTGGTCTACGGCGACAAGGTGCTGGACAAGCAGACCCTGTCCGCCATGGCCCAAAGCCTGGAGTCCCAGGGCTACCGGGTGGTGGGCGGCGTCAACGGCGATTTTTATGACATGTCCACCGGCAACACCTTGGGCGTGCTCATCTCCGATGGGGTTCTCCGCTCCACCTCCGGCGGCTTTTACGCCGTGGGCTTCCGGGAGGACGGTTCCGCCTTCATCGGCTGGCCCGCCATCTCGGTGACCGCCACCTTCTCCGGCTATACCCTTCAGGTCACCGACGTGAACAAGACCCGCACCGCCCTTAGCAACAGCACCCCCGGCGGCTACTACCTCTATACCGACGATTACAGCAAGACCACCCAGCACACCAGCCCCGGCATCGACGTCATCCTCTCCCCCGTCGCCGACCATCTGGGCGAGTCGGTGGACGTGGACCTGGATGTGTCCGGCCACGACGGCAAGCCCGTGGAGCGCTCCGAGGATCAAACGGAGGACCGGGCCGCAGGGGAGGGCGAGACGGCCCCCGACGCGGCGGATTCCGAGGCTCTGGAGGCCGAAGAGCGGACCGGCGAGACCACCGAGGTCTCCGAGATCAACGCCACCCTGGTCCAGACCGACCAGCTCCAGGTGGGGGGCCGCGTCTCCTGCGTGGTGGAGCAGGTACTGGAGTCCACCGGCTCCATCGCCATCCCCGAGGGTAAGATGGTGCTGACCATCAACAAGGCCAACAACCAGTGGCTGGTGGACATGGCCGCCGGCCTCAAGCCCGGCGATACGGTGGACATCGACGTGACCAGCACCGACACCCGCTGGAACGACGCCGTCACCGCTCTGGGCGGCTTCTACCGCATCGTCACCAACGGCCAGATTGGCCCCAACACCGGCTCCACCGCCACCCCCCGCACCGCCGTAGGCATCAAGGCCGACGGCACCGTGGTCATCTACGCCATCGACGGCAGCCAGCCCGGCTACAGCGTGGGGGCTTCCCTCACCCAGGTGGCCCAGCGGATGATCGAGCTGGGCTGCGTGGACGTGGTGGGCCTGGACGGCGGCGGCTCCACCACCCTGGGGGCCACCCTGCCCACCAAGGACAGCATGGAGATCGTCAACAAGCCCTCCCAGTCCGGCGGCCTGCGGGCGGTGAGCACCGGCCTGTTCCTCATCGCCAAGCTGCAGCCCACCGGCGAGGCCGACCATGTCTATGTCTCGCCCTACGACTCCCTGCTCCTCTCCGGGGCCAGCGTCCCCCTGTACGCCACGGTCATGGACAGCGCCTATTACCCCATGAGCGACAGCGGCAATGTGACCTGGTCCATCAGCAACGGGGATGGGACCGTCTCCTCCGCCGGCGTGTTTACCGCCGGAGAGGCGGGCGGCGCCGTCCAGGTCACCGCCACGGCGGGCCGGGTATCCGGCCAGGCCACCATGACGGTGTTCCGCACCCCCAGCTCCATCACCCTATCCAATGAGACCACCGGCGCCGCCGTCACCAGTCTGGCCCTGGAGCCCAACCAGAGCGTGGACCTGAAGGCCAGCGCCACCTATCGAAACCTCTCCCTGATGTCTCAGGATACCTGCTACACCTGGTCGGCGGACCCGGCCGTGGGCACGGTGGATGAAAACGGCGTCTTTACCGCCGGCCCCAAGACGGCCACCGGCAATCTCACCGCCACCGCCGGAGGCAGAACGGTCACCGTCCCGGTCACCGTGGCCGGCCACATTCTGGAACTGGAGGACTTCGAGGGGGATCTCACCGCCTTTACCGGCACCAGCGCCGCCTCCCTCTCGGCCGAGACCGCCTCGGACTACGTCCGCTTCGGCCGGCAGAGCGGCAAGCTGGACTATGACGCCTCCGCGGGCGGTACCGCCGTCCTCTCCTCCGCCCTGCCCATCGCTGAGGGCGAGCGCTACCTCAACCTCTGGGTCTACGGCGACGGCTCCGGCAACGCCTTGACCGCCACCATCACCAGCCAGACGGGCGAGACCTCCGACGTGGTCCTCACCGGCCTGGACTTCTCCGGCTGGAAGCGCCTCAGCACCGCCCTGCCGGAGAATGCCCGTACCCTCAGCGCCCTGAACGTGGTCTACGGCGGCAGCGGCGTCTCCTCCGGCACCCTGTGGCTGGACCAGATCACCACCGCCAACGAGGACTTCGTGGACGAGACCGCGCCCACTGTGACCCTCAAGGTCTCGGGCACCGCAGTCACCGCCACGGTCAGCGACAACGTGGACCAGAGCTTCGCCGCCGCCTCCCTGACCCTGACGCTGGACGGCCGGGTGCTGGACTTCCAGTGGGATGCCTCCAAGTCCGCCCTCACCGCCAAGCTGCCCGCGGCCGACGGCAAGCTCCACCGGCTCACCGTCACCGCCGCCGACCAGAGTGGCAACATCGGCCGGGCCTCCCATGACATCCAGCCCGCTTCCTCCACTGACCCGGAGGCCCCTGGCTACACCGGCCCCTTCGTGGACATGACCACCCACTGGGCCCGGGCGTATACCACCTATCTCTATGACATGGGCGTGACCAACGGGGTGGAGACCACCGAGGGGCTCCAGTTCCAGCCGGAGAAGAACATCACCCGGGGCGAGTTCGCCCTGATGGTCACCCGCTGGATGGGGCTGAACCCGGACGACTACGCCGGCGTGGAGCTCCCCTTCGCGGACCTGGCGTCCATCCCGTCCTGGATGCTGGGCGGCATGAAGGCCACCTACTCCCTGGGCATCCTCAAGGGCAGCCTGGAGGGCGGACAGTTGGTGAGCCGGGCCACCGAGACCATCAGCCGGGCCGAGGCCATGACCATCCTGGGCCGCATCCAGCCCAAGGGCTATCCCCTGGCCGCCCTCACCTTTAACGACGCCGCATCCGTGGCAGGCTGGGCCCGGTCCCACGTGCAGTCCCTGGTGGGGCAGGGGGTCATCTCCGGCTACGACAACCAGCTTCGCCCCAACGACCCCGTCAAGCGCAGCGAAGTGGCCAAGATGCTCTACGCCATCCTGTAAGCCCATGATAAAACGCCAAACGTCCGGCGGACCTTTGCGGTCCGCCGGACGTTTGATGTTTATCGTGCGCTGAGGCTGGCGATGAACTGCCGTGCCCCTCTGGGGGTTCGACCCGGAAATTTCATGTCCCACTTGACCGCCTCCCGCATCAGCTCGCCCCGGTCCATGCTCACCCCCGCCTGGTCGGCCAGTTGCTCGATCAGCTCCAGGAATTCCGCCTTGTTCAGGGCCAGATAGGGAATGCGCAGTCCAAAGCGAT
Source organism: Intestinimonas sp. UBA1698 (assembly GCF_002320075.1). NCBI lineage: Bacteria > Bacillati > Bacillota > Clostridia > Eubacteriales > Intestinimonas > Intestinimonas sp. UBA1698. The sequence continues at coordinate 21,766 of NZ_DCJO01000023.1, forward strand.
CGGACAGGGCGGTCTTTTCCGCAATGGTCTCTCGGATGTCCACCTCGTCCCCCGCCCGGTCGCTGAAGGTCTGCCGCACCAGCAGACGCCGATTGGAGGTGGCATAGATGGCCACGTTGTCCGGCCGCTTCTCCAGGCCGCCCTCCAGAATGGTCTTGACCACCGAGTAGGTGTTGTCATCCTGATCAAAGGCCAGGTCGTCGATGAAGAGGATGAATTTCTGCTGCCGACCCCGCAGGCTGCGGATCAGGGCCGGCATATCCCGCAGGCCCTCCTTCTGCACCTCGATGAGCCGCAGATTGCCGAAGTCCGGCACCGACAGTAGGCACTTCACTGTGGCCGACTTGCCGGTACCGCTGTCGCCGTAGAGCAGCACGTCGTTGACCCGGCGGCCCTCCAGCAGGGCCCGGGTGTTGGCGATGACCTGGTCCCGCTGGAGGGTGTAGCCCATCATCTCCTCCTCGTCAGGGCAGTCGGGCTCGTGTACGGGAATGAGGGCGCCGTCGGTCCACACGAAGGCCCGATACCGAGCGAAGAGTCCCGCCCCGTGCTCCCGGTAGAAGGCGGTGAGCCCGTCAAAGTCGAAATCCGCCCCCGCCTGCCAGCGGGGCAGCTCCTCCAGCACGGGAGCGAACTCCGGTCCCAGCAGGCCGGTCAGCTTCTCCAGCACCGCCCCGCAGTCCAGCCCGCGCAGCCGCTTCAGGACGTTCACATCCCGCCGGGCCGCAGCCTCCAGGACCGCGTCCGCCCCCGCCGGGCCGGTCAGCGCCCGGGGATAGGGGGTCTCCCGGTAGCGCAGCAGCGCCAGCAGCCCGTCGCCCATACCGTGGGCACCGGCCTCCTGCAGCGCCAGCACCACGTCGGTGTAGGCCCCCAGCGCCTCCTCGCCCCGGCCCGCCGCCAGTCCGTCCAGCAGATTTCCCACCGCCTTCAGCAGGGGCTCATCCCTCAGCGCCTTATAGGCGGACAGCCCCAACAGGGCGGCTCTCAACTCCCGTGTCATCCCACATCGCCTCTTTCTCTGTTTGCCCATCAGGATAGCACAATTCCCCCTGTCGGACAAGCCTGTGCCGTCTGCTTCGTACCAATTGACAGGGCTCCCCAAAGGGATTATGATTTTTCTTGTGAATTTGACCGCGTGGAACGCGCCGTAAGGAGGAAAAATGATGACAGAAGTCGTGGCGGCCCTCATCTGGGAGGGCGAACGGTTTTTGATCTGCCAGCGACCGGCCCACAAGGCCCGGGGCCTGCTGTGGGAGTTTGTGGGCGGCAAGGTGGAGCCCGGGGAGACCCCGGAGCAGGCGCTGGCGCGGGAGTGCCGGGAGGAGCTGGATGTAACGGTATCGGTGGGCGAGCCCTTCATGGATGTGGTTCACGCTTATCCGGACCTTACGGTCCATCTGACTCTGTTCCACGCCGCCCTTGCCGGAGGCGTCCCCAGGTTGCTGGAACACAACGATCTACGGTGGGTCACCCCCGCCGAGATCCCCAACTACACCTTCTGTCCCGCTGACCGGCCCATTCTGCAGCGTCTGGCTGAATGTTCCGCTTCTCCTTGTATGTAAATAAAAAATGCGCCGCACCCTTCCAGAGGATACCAGCGCTGCCTGTCGCATAGGGAAAAGAATCCTGCAAATACTAGCTTTGTCTAGAACAACAAGACCGCAGGAGGAATTCTATATATGAAAGCAACTGGTATCGTGCGGCGGATCGATGACCTGGGCCGCGTGGTCATTCCCAAGGAAATCCGCCGTACTATGCGTATCCGCGAGGGCGACCCCTTGGAGATCTACACCGACAAGGATGGAGGGGTCATCTTCAAAAAATACTCCCTCATGGGAGGGCTCGGCGACTTTGCCGGGCAGATGTGCGAGACCCTGAACAAAACTACCGGCGAGATCGCCGTCATCACCGACCGGGACGCCTGCATCGCCGTGGCCGGAGCGGCCCGCCGGGAACTGGCCGACAAGCGGGTCTCCCCTGAACTGGAACAGATCATGGAAGGCCGCCAGATCTATCAGTTCAAGCCTGGCGCCCCCCCCCTTCCTCTGTGCGAGGACAGCGACAAATATGTGATCTCCTGTGCCGCGCCCATTCTTTCCGAGGGCGATGTGCTGGGCTGCGTGCTCTTTGCCGGCACCGACAGCGAGATCCAGAGCAGCGAGACCGATTATAAGCTGGCGCAGACCATTGCCGGCTTCCTGGGCCGTCACATGGAGTCCTGATCCCTTGTCCCCCCATTGCGCACCGCATCCCCCTTTGCTATAATGGCCGCAGCAGGACCAATAGCAAAGGGGGATTTTATGCGTCTGTTCATCGCCGTCTCCTTTCCCGCGCCGCTGCGGGAACAGCTCCGTCAGGCCGCCGGGCGGCTGCAGGGCCAGTGTCTGCGCGGCAGATTCACCCTGACGGACAATTTTCATCTCACCCTGGCCTTTCTGGGCGAGACCGAACGCCGGGCCGCCGCTGAGGCCGCCATGGATCGGGTGTCGGCTCCGGGCTTTGATCTCCAGATTGGGGCCCCGGGCCTGTTTCGCCAGCGGGATGGTGATCTCTGGTGGCTGGGCATAGAGCCCTCTCCCGCCCTGCTGGAGGTGCACCGGCAGCTCACCGAGGAGCTGAGCGCGGCGGGCTTTGTTCTGGAACGCCGCCCCTTCCGCCCTCATCTCACCCTGGGCCGTCAGGTGGTCCCCGCCCCAGGCTTTGACCGGGCGGCCTTTGCCCGCTCCCTGCCGCCCATGGGTACAAAGGTGCGTCGCATCACTCTGATGCAGTCGGAGCGCATCCAGGACCGCCTGACCTATACTCCTCTCCACCACCGCGCCCTTTCGTCCGGTTGACAAGAAAGCGCGCGCACGGTATCCGTGCGCGCGCTTTCTTGTTCAAGGCGTGTGCTGGGGCAGGAAGGAGGCCGGGTCCACCGGCTCATCCCCCCGGATCATCTCAAAGTGGAGATGAGGGGCCTTGGCGGCCTCCGCCGCGGCGGTGTCCCCCACCGCGCCCAGGACGGCTCCCGTCTGAACCGCGTCTCCCACCTGAACGGCAGGGGTGGCGGCCAGGTTGGCATAGACGCTTTTCAGCCCGTCGCCATGGTCCACCACGATGGTGGTCCCCATCAGCACGTCGTCCTCAATGGACGCCACCGTACCCGCCGCGACAGCCAGCACCTCCGTGCCCAGGCTGGCCGCGATGTCCAGACCCGAGTGCGTGCGCCAGTCGCCCATGGTTTCGTCATAGGCCAGCACCTCCAGGGAATAATCCGCAATGACTTCCCCCTTCACCGGCCAGGTAAAGACCGTCGGGGCCGCAGGCGTCCGGGCCGGGGCGGGGCTGGCCGAAACCGCCGGGCTGCCGGACGGCTGCATGGTCGCGGGGGCAGCCGTGCCCGGGCTGGGCGAAGCCTGGGGGGAGACCGATGGCTTCACCGGCTGGGGCGTGGCCGACTGGGAGGGGGAGGGGGTCACCACCACCTGGATGGGCCCCGCCACGGCGGTATTGCCGCCGTCTCCCAGATTCAGAGAGGAAAAGAGATAATAGCCCGAGATTCCAATTGCGGCGACGCAGAGGAACAGGACTATGTAAAAGCCCTTTCCCGCCATAAAGTCGCCAATCCGTTCCACAAAAGGTCGTTTTTTCATTGGTTGGAAACACCTCCGGTCCTATTGTGGACAGGCTGCTTCCAGCTTATACATTCTTACCCAGAAATTTCTCTTGACTTTTTGATTTTCCTGTGCATATATATTATACCCAGTATAAACAGTTGAGGTCCTTGAAAAATTTTATGAAAATTTAAGGTTTCCTCTTCCCTTCCCTTCATCTTTCTCTGGTATCGTAAAGGGGCATCGGGAAAGGTACATATCCCATTCGTAAAGGAGTCGGCAACATGGAACAAACTGTCGTCAAGCAAAAACCCGCGGTCGAAGCGGCCGTCACTCCCACCCGGGAGACGGCGCAGAAGCCCAAAATCAAATCTCCTGCGTCTAAAAAGCGGCGCAAGTGGATCAAGCGTCTGATCATCCTGGCGGTGCTGGCCGCCCTGGTGGTCTTTCTGTTCAAAAGCTGCTCCGGCACTGGCAGCATCATGGCCGCGGGCTCCTACATACCCGCCGTCGCCGCCCGGCAGGAGCTGCTGGTCTCCGTCTCCGGCACCGGCACCATCGAGCCCATTCACTCTTATAAGGTGACCACCCTGATCCAGGGCGAGGTTCTGGAGGCCCCCTTCGAGGAGGGTCAGACCGTCCACAAGGGCGATCTGCTCTTCCGTATCGACTCCAAGGACGTGGAGGCCTCCATCCGGCAGGCTGAGCTGAGTCTGGAGTCCGCCCGCCTCAACTACAGCCAGCTCCTCAAGAACCAGTCCGACAGCCAGAAAAACGCCACCGTCAAGGCCACCGCCGCCGGCGTGGTCACCAAGCTGTATGTGGACCAGGGGGACATGGTGTCGGCGGGCGCACCCATCGCCGACATCCTGGACCGGGACAACCTGAAGCTCACCGTTCCCTTCCACTCCGTCCAGGCGGCCTCCATCTCCGTGGGCCAGCAGGCCCTGGTCAGCGTGGACGGTGCCCTGGACACCCTGTACGGCACGGTGGACTCCATCGCCGCCACCGACGAGGTGGGTCCCGGCGGCACCCTGGTCCGGCCGGTCACCATCCGGCTGGTGAACCCCGGCGCGCTGGACAACACCTCCAGCGGCTCGGCCACCATCAACGGCTCCGCCAGCGCCGCCAGCAGCACCTTTGCCTACGCAGAGAGCAAGCAGGTGGTGGCCAAGACCTCCGGCGAACTCAAGAGCCTCACCGTCCAGGAGGGGGACCGGGTCTTCCTGGACCAAGTCATCGGCGGCTTTGACGAGACCGATATGGACACGCAGATCCAAAATGCCGCCATCCAGGTCAAGACCGCCGAGCTGACCCTCCAGAACGCCAGAGACAAGCTGGAGGACTACTCCATCACCTCCACCATCGACGGCGAGGTCATCGAGAAAAACTACGACGTGGGGGACAACATCGACGCCACCACCGGCTCCACCAGCGGCGTCACCTACCCCGCCGTCATCTACGACCTGTCCGCCCTCACCTTTGACATCAACATCCACGAGCTGGACATCAACAAGATTCAGGTGGGTCAGCAGGTGGAGATTACCTCCGACGCGCTGGACGGCCAGAGCTTTACCGGCACGGTGGACAAAGTGAACATCAACGGCACTACCTCCAACGGCGTCACCACCTACCCCGTCACCGTGCGTATTGACGGCTCCCCCCAGGAGCTGAAGCCGGGCATGAACATCTCCGCCCGCATCATTGTGGAGGACGCCGGCCAGGTGCTGTGCATCCCCGTGGAGGCAGTAAGCCGGGGCCAGAACGGCGTCAGCCTCGTCAAGGTGGCGGGCCCCGGCGCGCTGGACGAGGCGGGCAGCCTGGCCGACCCCTCCAAGCTGGAGGACCGGGAGGTCACCCTGGGCCGGAACGACGAATCCTTCATCGAGGTCCTCTCGGGGCTGGAGGAGGGCGAGACCGTCTTTATCCAGAACGCCGCTTCCGCCAACCCCTGGGGCTGATAACGGGGTGATCAGATAATATGGAACACCTCATTGAACTCAAGGACGTCTACAAGATCTACCAGATGGGCGACGAGACCGTCCACGCCCTGGACGGCGTGAGCCTGGCCATCGACCCAGGCGAATTTGTGGCCATCGTGGGCTCCTCCGGCTCGGGCAAGTCCACTGCCATGAACATCATCGGCTGTCTGGACGTGCCCACCTCCGGCACCTACCACCTGGGCGGCGTGGACGTGTCCACCATGGACGACGACGACCAGGCCGAGATCCGAAACAAGATGCTGGGCTTTATCTTTCAGCAGTACAACCTGATCCCCAAGCTGAATGTGCTGGAGAACGTGGAACTCCCCCTTCTCTATGCCGGCGTGGACGCCGCGGAGCGTCGGGAACGGGCCATGAGCGCTCTGTCCCGGGTGGGCCTGACGGACAAGGGCAAAAACCTGCCCAGCCAGCTCTCCGGCGGACAGCAGCAGCGGGTCTCCATCGCCCGGGCCCTGGCGGGCAACCCCTCGGTCATCCTGGCCGACGAGCCCACCGGCGCGCTGGATTCCCGCACCGGCCGGGAGGTGCTCTCCTTCCTCCAGAAGCTGAACCGGGAAGGGGACACCGTGGTCCTCATTACCCATGACAACTCCATCGCCGTCAAAGCCAACCGCATCGTACGGCTCCAGGACGGCCGGATCATCTACGACGGCGACGCCCGGGACCCCAAGGCCGTGGTCCAGCCCGAGGAGGACATCGACGACATCCAGGGCTTTGACGCGCCGGACGGAGAGGAGGCCAGGGCATGAATTTTACGCAGTCCTTCCGCCTGGCCATCAAATCCCTGCTGACCAGCAAGATGCGGGCCCTGCTGACCATGCTGGGCATCATCATCGGCGTAGGCGCCGTCATCGTCATCACCAGCCTGGGCAACGGCATGCAGCAGATGATGAACCAGCAGTTTGAGCAGTTGGGCGCCAACCTGCTCCAGGTGCAGATCTACAACTACGGCGGGGCCTCCTCCCGCATGGTGGACCCCGCCGACATGTACGCTCTGGTAGACAAGTATCCCCAGTATCTCTCCGGCGTCAGCCCCTATGTGCGCACCCAGGCCATGGTGCGGCAGGGCTCGGAGGAGTTTGGGCGCACCACCATTTACGGCGTCAGCGAGTTTTTCTATGACGCCGACCGGAACCAGACCATGAGCGGCGAGACCCTGGCCCAGGGCCGGTTCCTCTCCTACGTTGACGTGGATCGCTACCAGAACGTGTGCGTCATCGGCAGCTACCTGGCACAGAACGCCTTCGGCGGAGACGCCCTGGGCAGGACCCTCACCATCCGGGGCACGCCTTTCACCGTCATCGGCGTGCTGACCCAGAAGGCCGACGGCACCGAGGGCAGCGGCGACGACATCCTCTTCCTCCCCTATGGAAACGCCATGCGGCTCAACGGCACCGGCTGGGTGGACCTCTATCTCTTCAACAGCACCAGCAAGGCCGGCTCCACCGCCGCCAAGGGCATCATTGAAAACCGGCTCTTCCAGACCTACCAGGACGACGACGCCTACTTTGTCATGTCCAGCGCCGAGATGATGGACGCCATGAACACCATGATGAGCACCATGATGCTGGTGCTGGTGGCCATCGCCGCCATCTCCCTGCTGGT
>NZ_DCJO01000014.1:0-24725 GCF_002320075.1 Intestinimonas sp. UBA1698
GAAGTCCAGACAACCGTACCGTCTGGTAGCCTAACTTACTCTCGCTGGCACCTGGGGTCCTAACGGACCTCTACTTTGATATACTTTTTTTGAACCATCTGTTTTTGTACCACCGCCATTCATTTTGGGGGTTGACTTCTAATAGTTAATCTTTCTGCGGTCAGGTTTTTGTCAGCAGCTCCTGCACGGCGGCGCAGAAGGCATCCATCTCTTCGTCGGTACCGATGGAGACCCGCAGGTAATTGTCGATGCGGGGCCGGTCAAACCAGCGGACCAATACGCCCTTTTCCCGCAGGCCTGCCAAAAGCGCCCGGGCGGCCCGGTCGGGGTGGGAGATAAAAATGAAGTTGGCGGCGGAGGGGTACACCGTAAAGCACAGCTCCCGCAGGCGGGCCGCCGTCCGCTCCCGGGTGGCCTGTACCTTGGCCGCCGTCGCCTCAAAGTAGGCCCGGTCCCGCATCGCGGCGGCTCCCCCCGCCTGGGCCAGCCGGTCCACGGTATACGAGTTGATGGAGTCCCGGACACAGCGCAGCGCCGCCGTCAGGTTGGGCTGGCCCAGTGCATAGCCCACCCGCAGGCCCGCCAGGGACCGGCTCTTGGACAGGGTGTGGACCACCACCAGGTTGTCATACTCCGGCACCAGCCCGGCCGCCGTCTGGGCCCCAAAGTCCACATAGGCCTCGTCCACCAGCACCACACAGTCCGGGTTGGATTCCAAAATGGCCCGGAGCGCATGCAGCTCGATGGCCCGGCCGGTGGGCGCGTTGGGGTTGGCCACCACCACGCCTCCGCTGCCGCCGCGGCACAGCTCGGCCACCGGCATTCCAAAGTCCCCGTCCAGAGGCACCTCCCGGAAGGTCAAACCAAAGTAGGCCGCATAAACCGGGTAAAAACTATAGGTGATGTCGGGGAACAAAATGGTGCGGTCCGGGTCAAAAAAGGCCTGGAAGCAGAACGCCAGGATCTCGTCAGAGCCGTTGCCCGCAAAGACCATATCGGACGGGAGGCCGTGATACTCCGCGATGGCGTCACGCAGCTCGGCGCACTCCGGGTCCGGGTAGAGGCGCAAGCCGTCCCCCACAGCCGCCCGAATGGCCTCCAGCGCCTTCGGGGACGGCGGATACGGGTTCTCGTTGGTGTTCAGCTTGATAAATTTCCGATCCTTGGGCTGTTCTCCCGGCACATAGGGGACCATATCCCGAATCCGCTTGCTCCAAAAATTCTTCATGATCCCGCCTCCCCGGGGCGTTTGATTTTTTTGATGCTCTTTTCCACCTTGCTGCGGGGCAGCATGAGCTCATGGCCGCAGCCCTCGCACTTCATACGAAAATCCATGCCGACCCGCAGGACCTTCCAGCTCTTACTGCCGCAGGGGTGCTCCTTTTTCAATTCCAGCACGTCGCCGACCCGGACGTCCATGCCGCTCCCTCCCTTTCACGTTTTCAGTCACAACGCCGCGAATCAATTTCTACTATTGTAATGCGTACTGAACAAAGCCGAAAGCCTTGAATCCCCATGCTTTCGAGGCCAATTGGCTTTGTTCCAGGTGCAAGGTTTTGTGGCAAATGAGCCAGAAAACCTTGCACCTTCCGCTGGAGCAATCCGGCGCTCCAGCGGAAAGACGCATTGTAACAATGTCTAAACTTCATCAAAAGGGCTATCTATAGCCCTTTTGATGAAATGATGCGGCAGTGGCCGCACGCATAAACCGCTTGGCGGTTTATGCCGTAGACATTATTATAGGTTTCACCTTGTCCCCTGTCAATTCCTTCTCCGCCAGCGCATATAGTGGCCTATCAGCCTCCATCGCCCTCCGCGCGTGGACAAGAGAAAGGAATGTGAGCCATGTTGGACCGCTATCTGCCCGAGGGCCGACGCCTGTCCGCCCCGGATAACCTGGCCGCCTGCGCCTCCAAGGGCGGCCTGCTAGCCGCACAGGACCGGGGCGCCATTTTGGAAGGGCGCGTCCTCCTCTGCGACGCCAACCACGACCTCATCGTCCGACTGGGGCCCTATACCGGCCGGATCCCCCGGGACCAGGCCGCCCTGGGCATTTCCGAAGGCACCACCCGGGAAATTGCCATTCTCTCCAGGGTCGGAAAGCCTGTCTGCTTTACAGTAGAGTCCGTGGAAGGAGAAGAGCCGGATCTCCGCATCGTTCTCTCCCGGCGCAGGGCCCAGCTTCAGGCTCAGGAGGCCCTCATGGAGCGGCTGCGCCCCGGCATGGTCATCCCCGCCACCGTCACCCATCTGGAACCCTTCGGCGCCTTCGTGGACATCGGCTGCGGGCTGGTGTCGATGATCGGCATCGAGCGCATTTCCGTCTCCCGCATCCCCCATCCCGGCTGCCGCTTCACCGTGGGGCAGGAGATCCTCACGGCCGTTCTGGACACCGAGCCGGAGCTGGGCCGGGTCAAGCTGACCCACCGGGAGCTGCTGGGCACCTGGCAGGAGAACGCCGCCCGCCTCTCCCCTGGCATGACCGTGTCCGGCTATGTCCGGGGCATTAAGGATTACGGCGCCTTCATCGAGCTGTTTCCCAACCTCTCCGGCCTGGCCGAGCCCCGCGCCGCGCTGCAGGAAGGGGACCGGGTATCGGTCTACCTCAAGGCGGTCCTGCCCGAGCGGATGAAAATCAAGCTGCTGGTCATCGACCGGCTGCCTGCCGAGCCTGCACCGCCTCCGCTTACCTATTACATCACCGGCGGCACCCTGACGCGCTGGCGCTATGCCCCCGAGTGCTGCGCCAAATCGGGGATGGAGACGGTGTTCGGTGGCTAATCCGTCTCTCCTTTGATGCGGTCCCAGTACTGCTTGGCTGCCTGCTCGGTCTTGTTCTCGCCGTATTCGTAGTACCGGACCCCCGCCAACTGGTCCGGCAGGTATTGCTGCTTCACATAGTGATGCGGGAAGTTATGGGGATACAGGTAGCCCTGTTCCCGCTCCAAGCCGGTGGAATCCGCATGAACGTTCTGTAAGTGACGGGGATAATCCCCCGTCCTGCCCGCCCGCACATCCGCCATGGCCGCATCCAGCGCAAGGTGCGCGGAGTTGGACTTCGGCGCGGTCGCCATGAGGACCGCCGCGTCCCCCAGGGGGATACGGGCCTCGGGCAGCCCCAGCATGTTGGCCGCGTCCACACAGGCCTTGACGATGGGGATGACCTGTGGGTAAGCCAGGCCCACATCCTCACAGGCGATGACCATCAGGCGGCGGCAGGCGGAAATCAGGTCTCCCGCCTCCAGCAGACGGGCCAGGTAGTGGCAGGCGGCGTCCGGGTCGGAACCGCGGATGGACTTCTGGAGGGCGGAGAGGATGTCGTAGTGGTCGTCTCCCGCCCGGTCATATCGCATGGCGGAGCGCTGGGCTGCCATTTTGGTGTCCTCCATTGTGACAAGGAGTTTTCCTTCCCTACGTTTGGCAGCGCTGAGCAGCAGCTCTACGGCATTCATGGCTTTGCGCACATCGCCGCCGCAGCAGGAGGCGATGTGCTCCCGCACCCCGTCCTCACAGCTTACCTCCGCCCCCAGGCGCTCCCCCATCAGGGCCATGCCCCGGTCCACCGCCGGGAGCACGTCATCTGCCTCAATGGGCTTGAATTCAAAGACAGTGGAACGGCTCAGGACGGCGTTATAGACATAGAAGTACGGGTTTTCCGTTGTGGAGGCGATGAGGGTCACATCCCCTCGTTCGATGACCTCCAGCAGGGACTGCTGCTGTTTTTTGTTAAAGTACTGGATCTCATCCAGATAGAGCAGGATGCCGTTGGGCGCCAGCATGGTGCCCACGTCTGCGATGACTTCCTTGATGTCAGACAGCGAGCCGGTGGTGGCGTTGATCCGCCGCAGGGTCCGGTTGGTCCGTGCGGCAATGATATTGGCCACTGTGGTCTTGCCGGTACCGGACGGGCCGTAAAATACCATATTGGGGATATCCCCACGCTCGATCAGGCGCCGGAGCAGGCCGCCCTCCCCCAGGATATGCCTTTGACCCACCACCTCGTCCAGGCTGGTGGGTCGAATTTCATCCGCCAACGGCCGGTATGCCATCGCCATCCCTCCTTCTGCAAAAATAGGGCAAACGGTCGCCCCGTTTGCCCTATTCTAACATACGTTCGATTACTCGTAAAGGGGATACTTTCCGCACAGGCCCGCCACGGTCTCCCGAATGGCGTCCGCCTTGGCGTCAAAATCGGTAGCCGTCTCCCAGATCAACTGGCCGATGACTTTCATATCCGCCTCGCCCATGCCGCGGGTCGTGACGGCAGGGGTGCCCACACGGATGCCGCTGGTGACAAAGGGCTTCTCCGGGTCATTGGGGATGGCGTTCTTGTTGACGGTGATGTGCACCTCGTCCAGACGCTTCTCCAGCTCCTTGCCGGTAATGCCCGCCTTGCGCAGGTCCACCAGCATCAGGTGGTTGTCGGTGCCGCCCGAGACCAGATCAAAGCCGGACGCGGTCAGAGAGGCGGCCAGCGCCTGGGCGTTTTTGACGATACGGCCCTGATAATCCTTGAACTCCGGCTTGAGCGCCTCGCCCAGCGCCACCGCCTTGGCGGCGATGATGTGCATCAGCGGGCCGCCCTGGGAGCCTGGGAAAATGGCGGAGTCGATCTTCTTGGCCAATTCCTCCTTGCAGAGGATCATGCCGCCCCGGGGACCCCGCAGGGTCTTGTGGGTGGTGGTGGTAACCACGTCGGCATAGGGCACGGGCGAGGGGTGGAGCCCGGCGGCCACCAAACCGGCGATGTGGGCCATGTCCACGAAGAGATAAGCGCCCACCTCGTGGGCGATGTCGGCAAAGGCCTTAAAGTCGATGATACGGGGGTAGGCGGAGGCGCCGGCAATGATCATCTTGGGCTTGTGCTGCCGGGCCAGATCGCGGACCTGGTCGTAGTCAATGTAGCCCCTGTCGTCCAGGCCATAGGCCACCATATGGTAGTTCTTGCCGGAGAAGTTTACGGGAGAGCCGTGGGTCAGGTGTCCGCCGTTGCCCAGATCCATGCCCAGCACGGTGTCGCCGTGCTCACACAGGGCCTGATAGACGGCAAAGTTGGCCTGGGCGCCGGAGTGGGGCTGTACATTGGCGTGGTCGGCGCCGAAGAGCTTGCAGGCCCGATCGCGGGCGATGTTCTCCGCCACGTCCACCTCCTGGCAGCCGCCGTAGTACCGCTTGCCGGGGTAGCCTTCGGCGTACTTGTTGGTCAGCACTGTCCCCATGGCCACCAGCACCGCCTCGCTGACGATGTTTTCGGAGGCGATAAGCTCGATGTTCCGTCTCTGGCGGGCCAGCTCGGCCGCCACGGAAGCCCCGATCTCGGGATCGCTGGCAGTCAGAAAGTCGATCATTTCTTGAACCATTGCCGTCGCACCTCTCCTTAAGTAAGTAATGTGTCAAAGCGATATATTGGTATTATACCGGACCTTCCCAGGAAATACAACTGTCATACTCAGAAAAAGGCCGTCGCATTTCACCGCCGTTTATGGTATGATAATACCATGAATCGACACAAAAGAAAGGAATCCCACATATGAAGAAAAAAGCTGACGTGCTGCATATCATTGAGGAGCTGAAAATACGCTATCCCGACGGCATCTGCTCACTGGATTACCCCAAAGACTATGAACTGCTCTTCTCCGTCCGCCTGGCCGCCCAGTGCACCGACGAGCGGGTGAACCTAGTCACGCCCGCCCTCTTCGCCCGGTTCCCCACCCTGGAGTCCCTGGCCAGCGCCGATGTGACCGAGGTGGAGGAATACATCCACTCCACCGGCTTCTTCCGTGCCAAGGCTCGGGATATCGTCGCCGCCTCCCGGATGCTTCTGGAGGAGTACGGCGGCAGAGTCCCCGACACCATGGAGGACCTGCTGCGCCTCCCCGGGGTGGGCCGCAAGACAGCCAACCTCATTTTAGGGGACATCTACCACAAGCCGGGGGTAGTGGTGGCGGACACCCACTGTATCCGGATCTCCGGCAAGCTGGGTCTCACCGACGGCACCAAAGACCCGGGCAAGGTGGAGCAGCAGCTCCGGGCAATCCTGCCTCCGGAGGAATCCAACGACTTCTGCCACCGGCTGGTCCTCCATGGCCGGGCGGTCTGCATGGCGCGGAAGCCTGACTGTCCCAACTGCACCCTGCGGCCCTGGTGCGACTTTTTCCGCAAGGAAGGCGCATGATTTGGAATACATTGACTTTCATTCCTGGCCGAGAAAAGAGCATTTTCGCTTTTTCTCCAGCCTCTCTTTCCCGTTTTATGGCGTGACCCTATCCCTGGACGTGACCAACCTCCGGTCTTATGTCAAAGCACACGGACTGTCCTTCTACTACGCCCTTATCTATGCGACCCTGACAGCCATGAACGGCCTGCCTGATTTCCTCTATAAAATCCGCGGGGATCGGATCGTCCGCCACGACAGGCTTCACCCCAGTTTTGTGGTGCTGGATGAAGACACCCACTTGATCAAAATAGTCAACGTTCCTCTGGACGGAACAATGGAGGCTTTCTGCCGCCGGGCGGAGGAACAGGTCTTAACTCAGAAGGAACCCTTTCCCGACGCTCAGCAGGAGAACCGGGATGATCTGGTCTACATCTCCTGCACACCCTGGTTCTCCTTTACTTCACTCTCCAACGAGATGGACTGCGACCCAGACGACTCCATCCCCCGCATCACCTGGGGCAAATATGAAGAGCGAAATGGGCGGCTTATCCTCCCCTATGCCGTTCAGCTCAATCACCGGCTGCTGGATGGGTGGCATGTCGCCCAGCTTCTCCAGGCGGTCCAGGGCCTTCTGGACCAGCTTGCCCCGGGGCTGTAACGTCCTTTACACTACTTCCGACCGAAAAGCGCGCCGCGAAACAGTTGTTTCGCGGCGCGCTCGTTTAGTCTTTCACGGGATCTGGCACAGACTCCAGGCTAGCCGCGCATTTTAGCTTCCACTTGCCCCGGAGGTATACGGTCCCGGAGATGACGATCCCCACCGTCCAGCCGATGGGATAGGCCCAGTAGAGGTTCTCTTTGCCAAAGAAATGAGCCAGCACATAGGCCGCCGGCACCCGCGCCCCCCACAGGGCCACAATACTGGACACCATCGGCACCACCGATGCGCCCGCGCCCCGGAGGGCGTTGTTGAGCGGATACATGATGGACAGTAGCCACATAGTGGACAGCACCCGCACCAAATAGGCCTGTCCCGCCGCAATAACCACCGGGTCCTTATTGAAGATGGAGATGAGCCACGCCGAATTGGGTACCACCAGCACTGAAATGACCAGGCAGGTCCCCACGCACAGGAGCAGCGACTTCCGCACCCCATCCTTCACCCGATCCAGCCGACCGGCCCCTACGTTCTGGCCCACGTAGGTGGTGACTGCCAGGCAAAAGCTGTCCACCGGCATGAAGGCAAAAGTATCAATTTTATTGGCCGCTGAAAACCCGGCAGCGAAGGCCTCGCCAAAGCTGTTGATCAGGGCCTGGATCACCAAGACCGCCACCGCCAGTTGGCACTGCTGGATGCCAGAGGGTATGCCCAGCCGCAGGACCCGCTTCAGCAGTCCCCGATCCATGGGGCTTCTGAAAAGGCAGATGCGGAAGGTTTTATAGGTCCGGTTGATGTGAAAAACACCAAATATCCAGGAAAAGCACTGGGCCAGAATGGTGGCTAACGCCACACCGAACACGCCCCAATGGAACACCAGCACGAACAGGAGATCCAGCACGATGTTGATGCCGCAGGCCACCGACAGAAAAAGCAGCGGCGTCCGGCTGTCACCTAACCCCTGAAGGATACCGGCATTGACGTTATAGCCCAGATTGCCGATGATTCCGGCAAAAACCACCATCAAATAGATATGGGCTTCCTCATATACGCTCTCCGGCACCTGGATAAGCCGCAGGATGGGGCCGGAGGCCAGCAGAGCCAGCAGGGTCAGCGGCAAGATGCTCACCATCAGCGCGCCGTACACCGTGTCCACCGACCGGCGGACCCCGTCCCGGTCCCCTGCGCCGAAAAACTGCGCGATCAGGATGCTGGTGCCCACAGCCATTCCGATAAACAGCGAGGTGAGTAAAAAGATAATGGGAAAGGCAATGCCTACCGCCGCCATGGCGGAGGTCCCCACAAAATTTCCCACGACCCAGCTATCCACCATGTTATAGAACTGCTCCAGCGCATTCCCAAAGAGCAGCGGCAGGGAAAAGCGCACCATGAGCCGCATGGGGCTGCCGCGGGTCATATCCATTTCCTGCTCCGGCATGGGTACCCCCCCCTTCCCTCTTTTATCGGCGGCACGCCGCCCTTACGCCTGTTCCTTGTACCGCTTATAGATGAGGAGCAGTCCCTCCAGGATGAGACTCGGGTCCACATCATCGATGAGCCCGGTGTTGTCCGCGATCAGCCGGGCCAGTCCGCCGGTAGCCACCACCCGGATATCGCCGCCGCCCAGCTCCCGTTTTGCCTCCCGGATGAGGTATTCCATGGCGCCGATATAGCCGACCACTGCTCCGGCCTGGATCTGTCCCACAGCAGTGCAGCCCAGAACCGTGTCCGGTTTGACCAGCTCCACCTTAGGCAGCATGGCGGTCTGCGTAAACAGAGCGTCGGCCGCGATGCGCACTCCCGCGGTGATGCAGCCGCCCATGTACTCCCCGGCCTGGTTGACTGCGTCCAACGTCGTGGCTGTCCCGAAGTCCAACACGATCAGAGGCGCTCCGTACTTGGCCATGGCCCCGATACAGGCCACCGCCCGGTCCGGGCCCAGCCGTTCGTCACCGCTGACACCGTAGGGCAGGCCGGGATCTACTCCGTCGTCCACAATGATGGGGGTCTTGTTGAAGTATTTGATGATGGCGTTGGAAAGCGTGTGCATGACCTGGGGAACCACTGAGGCGATGATGACGTCCTCCACATCCTCCGTCTTCAGCCCGAAGCGCTGGAAGTAGTCCCAGGCCGCCAGCCCGATCTCATCCGAGGTGCGGTTCGCGTCGGTCATCAGCCGGAAGCTCCCCGTCAGAGCGTCCCCTTCGATCAGGCCAAAAACCATATTGGTATTTCCAACATCAATGGCAAGCAGCATTGCACTTCCTCCTCCGCATGTTCCCATGTGCGGGCTCATACTGTTTATACTGGTACAGTGTAACACAGCGTGTCCATTTTTTCCAGTAAAATAACGCCGTAAGTGGACCTACCCCAGCTCTGGCAGCTACCGGGATTCATCACCCATAGCCCGTCCTCCAGCCGCTCGGCATACGCCTGGTGTGTGTGGCCGAACAGCAGGATATCCGCGCCCACCTGCCGGGCGGCGGCGATGGCGCCTCCATAGCCTGTCTTTACCCCATGGGTATGCCCGTGCATCATCAGGACCCGCCGCCCCCGCAGCTCCAAAAGCCGCACAGCCGGCGCCAGGCTAAAGCCGTCACAGTTGCCGCAGACATATTCCAGCGGGATTTGGGGGAACCGGATGCCCAGCCGCTCGGCGTCTCCGGCCAGATCCCCCAGGTGGAGGATTTGATCGGGAGCCTCCCGCTCCACCGCCTCCCGCATGGCAGCCGTGTCCCCATGGGAGTCGGAAAAAACCACTGCTTTCATCTCGTGCCTCTCTTCCGAACCTGCCGCTGCGCAGTCACCTTACCTGCCGCGGCACATATAATAGTTTGAACCCAAATTTAGGAACCCCAACCGGCGGACCGGCGTGGCCGTACCGCCTTCGAAGGAGGAAACTGCCATGGCAAATCGTCAGCCCAACATGAACGACCTTATGAAAAGCCCTCAAGCCGCCCAGCTTCTGAAGAACAGGACGGCGGTGGAAAACCTGGCCAAGGCCCCCGAGACCCAGCATCTGATGAATCTCCTCAACCAGAGCGCGGGCGGCGGCCTGAAATCTGCGGCGGAGGCCGCCATGAAGGGAGACACCTCCCAGCTTATGGGCCTGATGGACCGTCTGATGAAGGACCCAAACGGCGCCAAGGTGGTAGAACAGCTCAACAAGACCATTCAGGGAAAATGACGGGCACCCCCGCCTGAAGTTCCCCGGCACTGGATTGGAGGGATCAAACCATGGCCGACGACTTCACGGAACAACTCAATGCCGTACTCGGCAACCCGGAGGCCATGGGCCAGATCATGTCCATCGCCCGCGCCCTGACCGGGGACGGGAACGCCGCGCCGCCGCAGGCACCGCCGCCCCAGGCGCCACCTCCGCCGCCAGCAGAGCCCGAACCCCTCCAGGCCGCGCCGCCCGCCCTGCCGCCCCAGGCGCCGCAGAGCGCCGCCCCGGATCTATCCGGGATGCTGAACCGGTTGGGCGGTCTGCTGAACGGAGGCTCCGGCGGAGGCGCGCTCCAGAACGGCGGAGGCAATCCTCTGTCCGCCCTGGCCGATCTGGACCCCAGGCTCATCCAGTTGGGGATGCGTTTGATCAGCGAGTACAACAGTCCTGCCGATGACAAGACCGCCCTGCTGGCCGCCCTGCGCCCCTTTGTCAAGGAAGAACGGTTCGCCAAGGTAGACCGGGCGATCCAGGCCGCCCGGCTGGCCCGGGTGGTTCGGGCCGCCCTTCGAATGTTCCGCGAGAGCAAGGAAGGGGGCGAAGGCGAACATGTATAACCGGTACATCCCCAACGGCACAACCTACACCCGGGTCGTGGAGGAGGACGCCCCTCCCTTCCGGCGTCCCGAGCCGCCCCGTGGCGGCGCTTCCTCCCGTCAGGCGCACCTGCCGCCGCCGCAGACGACTCACGCAGCGGAATCTCACCAGGCCCACCGGGCCGCCTCCCCTGGCCCCGGGCCGGCGGGAGCGCATACCGCCCACCAGCCGCCTCCCGGACCATCCGGGCCGCCGGGCGGTCCGGACCGGAAAGCCTCTTGGCTGTCCGGTCTTCTGAAGGGCTTGAAACTGGACGAGATTGATACCGGCGATATCCTTCTGCTGCTCATCCTGCTGTTCCTGTTTCTGGACGGCGACGGAGACAACATCGAAATGGCCATTATCCTGGGCCTGCTGCTCCTGTTCAGTCTGGGCGGCAGAGATAAGGACAAGGAAAAAGAATAAGGTCAAAACAGGCACGCGGAGGGAGCCCCTCTGCGTGCCTGTCTGCCATGCTCAGTCACTGGTGCGGTGGAGCACCGTCCCGTCCGGCAGGGTGAACGCGGTGCCCTCGGTGGACTCCATGCCAGAGGCGCTGGCACTGAGCACCACCTGGCCGTCCTTGACGGTCTCGGCCGCCACCAGCAGCCCGTCGCTGACCGAGACCCAATACCGCTGCCGGTAGTGCAGCTCCGGGTCCTCCACCTCGACATAAATGCAGGGGGTACCGCTTTTTTCCTCGTAACCCGTATCCGTGATGGAGTCCCGTTCCAGCGCCAGCACATCCTCGTAGGTCGGAATACGCTGCGACAGATCCGCCGACCAGCGGTCCGCCGGGTAGCTGCGATACTCCCGGTCGTTGTTATACCAGAGGTAGAGCGTTCCCTCCCCTTCTCCGGTCTCCTCAATGATGCTGTGCTCCACCTGGCCGGTGGGTCTGGTCCGTTCCGTCTGGGTCCACCGGGGCCAGGTAGTGTCCGGCGCACCGTCCACCCACACCCGGGCCGTGTCCGCCGCGTAGGCATCCCCGCCGACGGCGGTGAGGATGGTAACCGTCCGGGCATAGTTGCTGGGGCGGCTCAGAGTCTCGATCACGCTCTGCACCGTCTCCGGCGTGACCTCCACCGGCGTGAAAAAGTCACCGCCGGGTGTACCCGGCTCCTCCGTGCTGCCGGGCTCAGTCGCCGCCGGCAGCACCACAGCAGGGGTCCCCGGACTGATGAGATTGAACAGGGAGCTGGCGCCCACCGCCGCCACAATGACGACGGCAATCAGAAGGGCGAGCACCGTCTTATTCTTCTGTCCCAAGCCGGTCCCACCTCCCCCGCCTTCTGCGGCGTCCTTTTTTACTGCGCGCGAAACGCCTGGGGCGGCTCCGGCCGCAGGCCAAAATGCCACTCAATGGCGTCCGCAATCCGTCGGCAGGCAAATCCGTCGCCGTAGGGATTCACCGCATGGGCCATGGCTGCATAGGCCTCGGGACACGCCAGCAGTTCGGCCGCCATGCGGAAGATATCCTCCTGTTCCGTGCCGGCCAGCTTGACGGTTCCGGCGGCGATGGCCTCCGGCCGCTCGGTCTCGCGCCGCAGGACAAGCACCGGCTTGCCCAGGGCGGGCGCCTCCTCCTGGAGCCCGCCGGAGTCGGTCATGACCATGTAGCACCGGCCCATCAGATTGTGCATCTCGTCCGCGGAGAGCGGCGCGATCAGATGGACGTTCGGCAGGCCGTCCAGCCCAGCGTGGGCCGCCTGCTGCACCACCGGCGACAGATGGACCGGATAGACCAGCTCGGCGTCCGGAAAGGTCTGGGCCAGCTGCCGCAGGGCCGCCATGATGTTTTCCATGGGGCGGCCATAGTTCTCCCGCCGGTGACAGGTCACCAAAATGACTTTTTTGCCGGCAAAGTCCAGCCGGTTCAAACCATCGGTTGAAAAGTGATAATCCTTTACGATCGTGGTCTTCAGGGCGTCAATCACCGTATTCCCGGTAATAAAAACACCCTTGGTGATCCCCTCCCTGGCCAGATTGTCCCGGTTGGCCACCGTGGGACAGAAGTGGAGATCGGCTATATCCCCCACCAGCGTCCGATTCATCTCTTCTGGAAAGGGGGAATACTTGTCATAGGTTCGCAGCCCGGCCTCTACATGGCCCACTGCCACCTTGCTGTAAAACGCAGCCAGCGCCCCGGCGAAGGTGGTGGAGGTATCCCCGTGGACCAGCACCAGGTCCGGTCTCGCCTGACCCAGGACCTGTTCCACCCCGGCCAGACACTTGCTGGTGATGGTGGACAACGTCTGATTGGGCTCCATGATGTTGAGGTCGTAGTCCGGCTTCAGCCGAAAAATCTCCAGCACGCTGTCCAGCATCTGCCGGTGCTGCGCCGTCACGCAGCAGAGGCTCTCGATGCCGTCCCGCCCGGCCAGTTCCCGGACCAGCGGGGCCATTTTGATGGCCTCTGGCCGGGTGCCGAAGATGGTCATCACACGGATTGGCTTCATGGCTTGTCCTCTCCTCCATCCGGTTTGGCTTCCGGCTTGTTCTTCCTCGGTTCATCGGGGTGGTTTTTCCCGTTGTTATTGCCCCAAAACAGCCGGGCTGAGACCGCCCCGGCGGCGCAGAGGGCCAGAAGCAGCATCATCGCCTTCAGCGCGCCGCTGGTGGTCAGGACCACGGCGGACAGGCCCAAAATGGCGCTGATGACGTACAGCACCGCCACCGCCTGCTTCTGGTTGAAGCCCATGTCAATGAGGCGGTGGTGGACGTGGCTGCGATCCGGCGACATGGGGTTCTGCCCATGGGCGATGCGGCGGATAAAGGCGAAGGCCGTGTCAAAAATGGGCAGTCCCAGCATGAGGAAGGGCACTGCAAAGGAGATGATGGTGTAGAATTTGAACAGTCCCTGAATGGACACCACCGCCAGTACAAAGCCCAGGAAGGTGGAGCCAGTGTCCCCCATAAAAATCTTGGCGGGGTTCAGGTTGTATGGCATGAACCCGATGCAGGCCCCCGCCAAGGCCCCCATCAGCACCGCCACCTCC
The DNA here is from genome assembly GCF_002320075.1 of Intestinimonas sp. UBA1698. Taxonomy (NCBI): domain Bacteria; kingdom Bacillati; phylum Bacillota; class Clostridia; order Eubacteriales; genus Intestinimonas; species Intestinimonas sp. UBA1698. The sequence goes on from NZ_DCJO01000014.1 coordinate 13,620, forward strand.
CAGTCGGCCACCGTCAGGGCGATGACCAGCAGGGTCATGGAGCTGATGGTCGACACCCCTACCGCCAAGCCGTCCAGCCCGTCGATCAGATTGACGGCGTTGGTGATAGCCACGATCCACAGCACCGTGACGGGGATGGACAGCGGTCCCAGCACCCACCAGGGGTTGCTGCTGAAGATATTGGGGTTGGACAGCACGGAGATGACGTTGCCGCCGTAGAGCACCGCCACCAGGGCGGCAATGATCTGGACCACGAATTTGAAGGAGGCCCGCAGGGCGTAGATATCATCGAAGATGCCGAGGACGACGATGATCACCGCCCCCAGCAGCATCCCCTGGAGCTGCCGGGTCAGGTCGGCAAAGACCAGTACCGCCAGGGTAAAGCCTAGGAAGATAGCCAGCCCGCCCATCCGTGGGATGGGGTGGTCGTGCATCCGGCGGCCGTCTTTGGGCACATCCACCGCTCCCACTTTCTGCGCCAAGGATTTGACCACCGGCGTGGCCACAAAGGAGATGAGCAGCGCCGTGATCAGGGCGGTGGCCACCAGCCCGAGAAAGCTCAATTCGGTCAAAGGCATGGGTATGTTACTCCTTTGTATCAGCGGGCCACAAAGCCGACCTTTTTATAGACCTTGCGCAGGGTCTTGTTGGCCACATAGCCGGCCTTCTCCGCCCCGGCGCGGTAGACGGACTCCAGATACGCCTTATCCGCCAGGATGCGCTCGGTCTCCTCCCGGATGGGGCGGAACATCTCCACCACGGCCTCGCCCACGGCAGGCTTGAACGCCCCGTAGCCCTTGCCGTCGAACTCGGCCTCGATCTCGTCGAAGCTTCGGCCCGTGGCCACGGAGTAGATGGCCATGAGGTTGGACACGCCGGGCTTCTGCTCCGGGTCATACCGGACACAGCGCTCGGTGTCGCTGTCGGTAACGGCCTTTTTAAATTTGCGCAGGATGTCCTCCGGCTTTTCCAGCACGTAGACGCAGCCGTTGGGGTCCTTGTCGGATTTGGACATCTTGCTGTCCGGGCTGGTGAGGGACATGATGCGGGCCCCCACCTTGGGGATATAGGGCTCCGGGATCTGAAACACCTCTCCATACACGCCGTTGAAGCGGTTGGCAATATCGCGGCAGATCTCCACATGCTGCTTCTGGTCCCCGCCCACCGGCACCAGGTCGGCCTGATAAAGGAGGATATCGGCGGCCATCAGGGCCGGATAGGTGAAGAGCCCGGCGTTGATGTTGTCGGCGTTCTTGGCCGACTTGTCCTTGAACTGCGTCATGCGGGAGAGCTCCCCGAACATGGTGTAGCAGTTGAGCACCCAGGCCAGTTCGGCGTGGGCGGGCACATGGGACTGGATGAAGATGGTGTTCTTCTCCGGGTCCAGACCGCAGGCGATATAGGCCGCCATCTGGGTGAGGGTCCGCCGGCGCAGGTCGGCGGGGTTCTGACGCACCGTAATGGAGTGCATATCCGCCATCATATAGTAACAGTCGTATTCATCGGCCAGCTCCACCCAGTTCTTGATGGCCCCCAGATAGGAGCCCAAAGTCAGTTCTCCGCTGGGCTGGATGCCGGACAGAATCACTTTCTTCTCGTTTTCCATGCTTCAAACACCTCGAAATCAGGTTCGATACCCTGGATTTACATACTTGATTATCATATCACATCCCGCACCGCTTGACAAGTTTTACCCACGCCGTTAGAATGGTTCCAGACACACAAAAGATCGTTTTGGAGGAATCGTCATGGAAATGACTTGGTTTGAGGAGATGGAGCGCCGCATCCCGACCGGAGAGGTCCGTACCCGGTTCGCCCCCTCCCCCACCGGCTACATGCATGTGGGCAATCTGCGCACCGCCCTGTATACCTGGCTCATCGCCCGCCATTCCGGCGGCAAATTCATCCTGCGCATCGAGGACACCGACCAGGGGCGGCTGGTGGAGGGGGCCACCGACGTCATCTACGCCACCCTGCGCAAGTGCGGCCTCACCTGGGACGAGGGTCCCGATCTGGGCGGCCCGGTGGGCCCCTATATCCAGACGGAGCGCCGGGCGCTCTATGGAAAGTATGCCCAGCTTCTGGTGGAAAAGGGCGGCGCCTACCGCTGCTTCTGTGATAAGGAGCGGCTGGAGTCCCTCCACGGGGAAAACGGTATCGGCGGTTATGACGGCCACTGTCGCCACCTCACCCGGGAGGAGATCGACGCAAAGCTGGCCGCCGGCGTTCCCTACGTGATCCGCCAGCGTATCCCCGACAGTGGCTCCACCACCTTCCACGACGCGGTGTTTGGGGACATCACCGTGGAAAATGAGACGCTGGACGACCAGGTGCTCATCAAGTCCGACGGCCTGCCCACCTATAACTTCGCCAACGTCATCGACGACCACCTGATGGGCATCACCCATGTGGTCCGTGGCTCGGAGTATCTCTCCTCCGCCCCCAAGTACAATCTGCTCTATCAGGCCTTCGGCTGGGAGGTCCCCACCTATATCCACTGCTCTCCCGTCATGCGTGACCAGCACAACAAGATGTCCAAGCGCCACGGGGACCCCTCTTATGAGGATCTGCTGGCCATGGGCTTTTTGTCCGAGGCTGTGGTCAACTACGTGGCCCTGCTGGGCTGGTCCCCTAAGGGCGAGGAGAGTGAGCGGGAATTCTTCACCCTGGATGAGCTCTCTCACAGCTTTGACATCGGCGGCATCTCCAAGTCGCCCGCCATCTTTGACCGGGAGAAGCTGAAGTATTTCAACGCCAAATATCTCCGGGCCATGGATGCGGACGCCTTTTGCGCCGCCGCCGAGCCCTATCTGAGGCAAGCGGTGAAAAATCCCGCCATTGACTGGAAGCTCATCGCTCCCCTGGTCCAGCCCCGATGCGACACCTTCGAGGACATCGCTCCCCAGGTGGACTTTTTTGATGCGCTGCCCGACTACTCCACCGAGCTGTACGTTCACAAGAAGATGAAGACCAATCTGGAAAACTCCCTGGAGGCCCTGCAGCAGGTGCTGCCCGTGCTGGAGCAGTTAGAGCCCTGGACCTACGACTCCATCCACGACGCGCTCATCGGCCTGGCCGAACGGCTGGAGCTGAAGAACGGCCGCATCATGTGGCCGGTGCGCACCGCCCTCAGCGGCAAGGCCGTCACCCCCGGCGGGGCGGTGGAGCTGTGCCAGATTCTGGGCAAGGACGAGACGCTCCGCCGCATCCGGACCGGCATGGAAAAGCTGGCCCAGTGATCGCCTGTACCCAAGCGGTGTCCTCCTTCGGGAGGACGCCGCTTTTTCATCTTCGATAAGGACCGGCACCTACAGCTCCACCACGCTGGTGGCTACCTGCTCCGTAAAGGCCCGGTCGTGCTCCACGAAGATCATGGTAGGCTGGTACGTCAGCAAAAGGTCCTCTATTTGCATCCGGGCGTACACATCTACGAAATTCAGCGGCTCGTCCCAGAGGTAGAGGTGGGCCTGCTGACACAGACTGCAGGCCAGAAGGACCTTTTTCTTCTGCCCACCGCTGTAGTCCGCCATGTCCTTTTCAAACTCCACCCGCCGGAAGTCCAGCTTGCGCAGAATGGCCTTAAAAAGGCTCTCGTCAATATCGCTCTCACGGGCAAATGCCCCCAGCTTCCCCCGTAAAAAGCCGGGGTCCTGGGGCACATAGGAGATTTGCAATCCCCCCGCCAGCCACACCGTGCCGGTGTGTGGGATCTCTTGGCCCAGCAGCAGCTTCAGCAGGCTGGACTTCCCCGCCCCGTTGGGCCCCCGGAGGGCCACCCGCTCCCCTCGCTCCAGGGTGAAGGAGAGAGGTGGGCAGACCGGCCCGCCGCCGTAATCCACGCAGAGGTCCTTCACCTCCAGGATGCGCCGCTGGGAGTGGCTCAGGGGGTAGAGCTTCAGCGCCTCCGCCGTCTCCAAATCCCGGAGGAGCTCGGACTTCTCCTCCACGGCGCTCTGCCGCCGCTCCACCAACGCCTTGGAGCGCTTCATCATTTTGGCCGCCTTGTGCCCGATAAACCCCCGGTCCGGGCGCAGACCGGAGTTTTTGGTCCCCTTCTTGGTCCTTTCCACCGTGTTGGACCACCCGGCGGCTCGGCGGGCCGCCTCGTCCAGGCGGCGGATGTCCTTTTTCAGCCGGGCCTGCTCCGCCCGCTCGAACTGGTCCCGCCGTGCCTTGTTCTCCCACCAGGAGGAGAAATTCCCCTTCTGCACCTCCATCCCCGTCCGGTTGAACACCAGCACGTGGTCCACGCAGCGGTCTAGGAAGGCCCGGTCATGGGATACCAGGATGAACCCTCGTTTCCCCGCCAGATAGTTTGCCGCCAGGTCCCGGCCCGCCAGGTCCAGGTGGTTGGTTGGCTCGTCGATCAGCAGGAAACGGTGGTCTCCCAGGAAGAGCAGCGCCAGGAGGAATCGGGTCTGCTCCCCGTTGGAGAGCGTACCGAAGGGGTGGTACAGGACGCCCTCGTCCAGGTCCAGCAGGTGCAGCTCCCTCAGCAGCCGCCACCGCTCCAGGCCGGGGTGCAGCGCTTCCGCCACCTCCTCCCCGGTGCGCGCCCCATCCGGCACCGAAAAGGGGAAATAGTCGAAGGCCACCGGGGATGAGATGGTCCCCCGGTAGGTCTCCTGCCCCATCAGCAGACGGAGCAGGGTGGTCTTGCCCCGGCCGTTCCGGCCGATGAGGCCCAGCCGCCAGTCGGTGTCCAGTTGCAGGGACAGGTCCTGAAACACCGGGTCATAGCTGCCCTCGTAGGTAAACGAGAGGCGGGAAATGTCAATCAAAGCCATAAAAAACCTCCATATGCACAAAAAAGGCGCAGAGCGGCCACGCTCCGCGCCCATTCTGTCCATAGGCGGCGCAAAACGTGAGAGAAGCGCAGTCGCTTGCCGACGGGCACAGCAAATCAGCGGCTCCCGGGCCGCCTCGTTGGCTGTACAACAGTTCAGCAAGTTATTTGCGCATCCTCTCACCTCAAATCTTACGATATTATGTTTAATATAGCATAGCCCCCGCAGCTTGTCAAACCGGGCTCTGGGCATGGTCTCAAAGCTCTTTGCAGCGCCGCGCCAAAATTTCTCACAGCCCCGGAGGAATAAGGCATCCATGCCCGGACCAAGATAGGGATATGATTTCAGGCCGCCGCCCGTCATGGGGGCGACATGGCTGTGCCGCGGCGCGCGGGCATGGCAAAGAGGGGGCATTCTTATGCATAAACAAATCTTCCGCCGCAGGACCCTGGTCCGGGCGGCCAGCTTTCTGCTCGCGGCCTTTGTGATAGTCGGCGGCCTCGCCCTGCAGGCCCGGGCCCGGGCAGAGGCCTACCGCCTCTATCTGGAAAACGGCTACCGTCACGCCTTTGCCGAGCTCTCCGCCAATCTCAACGAACTGGATGTGGCCCTGCAAAAGGGGATCTACGCCACCTCCCCCTCCATGCTGGGAGTGCTCTGCACCCAGATCTACGGCAAGGCCATGTCCGCCCAGATGGCGCTGGGTGAGCTGCCCTACAGCAACATCGAGCTGGAGCAGACCGCCGCCTTTTTGGCCAAGGCGGGAGACTACGCCGCCGCGCTTTCCCGGTCCGCCGCCGTCACCGGGGTCTGCTCAGACGAGCAGCGGGAGGCCCTGCGCGGGCTCTCGGCGGGGGCCAGCGACCTGTCCGCCCGGGTGGCGGGGCTCCAGAGCGACCTGATGGGCGGAGCCGTTACCCTGGAAGACCTGGAGGCCGCTGAGGCCCGCCTTTCCGCCGCCGAAGGAGGCGGTCATACGCTGGCCGATTCCTCCTATCAGACGGTGGAGAGCGACTTTCCGGAGCTCCCCTCCCTCATTTACGACGGTCCCTTCTCCGAGCACATTGCCGGGCGGACACCCGCCATGCTGGAAGGCCGGGAGGACGTCACGCAGGACGAGGCCCGGCTGGCCGCCGCCCGATTTCTGGACCTGAAGCCCGAGCTCTTTACGCTGGTCTCCGCCGGGAGCGGCAGACTGCCCACCTACTCCTTCTCCGCCATGGTAGACGGCGGGGAGCTGTATGTGGAGGTCACCCGCCGGGGTGGCCTGGTGGTGGAACTGCTCCATTCCAGGCCGGTGGAGTCCGCGGCGCTCTCCCGGGAGGAGGCCGTTGCCGCCGCAGCCGCTTTTTTGACCAGCCGTGGGTATCCCAATATGACGGAAAGCTACTTCATCGACCAGGGCAACGTGCTCACCATCAACTTTGCCGCCCAGCAGGGCGAGGTCCTCTGTTATCCCGACCTGGTGAAGGTCTCGGTAGCCCTGGACAACGGACGGGTCGTGGGTTTCGAGTCGGAGGGCTATCTGATGAACCACACCCTCCGGGACCTGCCCCGTTCCCCCGTCAGTCTGGGTAAGGCCCAGGCGGCGCTCTCCCCCGAGCTGGATATCCTCTCCCACCGACTGGCGCTGATCCCCACCGGCGGAGAATATGAGGTGCTCACGCACGAGTTCAAGTGCCAGTCTGCGGATGGCCGGCATGTTCTGGTCTATATCAACGCGCAGACCGGCCAGGAGGAAAAGATCCTCATTCTTCTTGAGGACGAGTCCGGTACGCTGGTGATTTAGCCCTTCCCCTTGGTCAAACCCGGAATGTCTATGCCGGGGATTCTATCCGTGAGAGGTGATGAATTTGTACTCCTTTTTCTCAGACTATCTGTCCAGTCCCCGCGCTGTCGAGCGTCAAAGTACTCTGCTCCGCCGCCTCCCCGGTGTGAAGCACGTGCATGTGGATCCGCAGGATGGACGCATCATCATTGACTATGCCCCCTCTGAAACCGGCCCGGAGGATCTCCTGTCCCAGCTCTCGGAGCAGGAGCGTTCAGTCATCCGCTCTTCCACCAACTGGCTCACCGATTGAGGCCGCTGTCCAGCCCCCGCCGTCACGGCGGGGGCTGTTTTCTTTCTTTTGCTTTTATTTTCCGTTCTCCAGCAGCCGCAGCGCCGCCTCTTCGGCAAATTGCCGGCTGTAGAGGGTATGGTAGTAGCCCTGCCGCCGCAGCAGTTCCTCATGGCGGCCCTGTTCTACGATGTGGCCGTCCTTCACCACTAGGATCACATCCGCGTGTCGGATAGTGGACAGCCGGTGGGCAATGAGGAAGGAAGTCCGCCCCTCCAGCAGGCGGGCGATGGCATTTTGAATAAGCTGCTCGGTCTCAGTGTCGATCGAGGAGGTGGCCTCGTCCAGCACAAAGATGCGCGGATCGGCCAGCACGGCCCGTGCGAAAGAGATCAGTTGCTTTTCCCCGGTGGACAGCCGGTCTCCTCCCTCCCCCACCGGGCTGTCATAGCCCTGCTCCAGCTTGTTGACCACGGTATCGGCGCTCACCGCCTCGGCCGCCCGGCGGACCTCCTGTTCGCTGGCCTCCAGCCGCCCGTATCGGATGTTCTCCATCACCGTCCCGGAAAAGAGATGGGGGCTCTGGAGCACGTAGCCGATGCTGCTGTGTAGCCAAAGCTGGCTGCGTTCCCGGTAATCCACGCCGTCAATGAGGATACGGCCCTCAGTGGGCTCGAAAAAGCGGCAGGCCAGGTTGACAAGCGTACTCTTGCCCGCCCCGGTCTCACCCACGATGGCTACGGTGGTGCCCGCCGGGATGTGAAGGCTGAAGTGCCTCAGAACATCCTCGTCGCCGTCCGGATAGCGGAAGGATACGTCCTCAAACGTGATCTCTCCCCGGATGGTCTCCCAGTTCTCCCGCTTGGGGTGAAAGGTATCTCCATACTTCTCCACCACCTGGGGCGCATCCACCACCTGGGGCACCTCGTGCAGCAGACCGGTGACCCGTTCCATACTGGCCTGCATGGAGATGAAGTCGGCCAGATTGCGCGCAAACTGCTGGATGGGCTCAAAGATGCCAACCGCATAGGAGGTGAAGGCGGAGAGGGTCCCCAGCAGAAGCAGATCCCGGCCCACCAGGAAGCCACCCCTGGCCAGTACCACCGCGGTGGCCGCCGAGCTGACAAAGAGCACCAGTGGGATATACACGGCGGAGAGCCGGGCGGCCCGCACGGACGAAGCCCGCATCTCCTCGGTGAGTTCCCGGAATTGGCGGTGGTTCTGTTCCTCGATGACCAGCGTTTTGGATGTTTTGGCGCCGGTGATGCCCTCGTTGAAGGCGCCGGTGATCTTCGAGTTGAGCTTGCGCACCTTTCGGTTCCAATGGAGAATGCGGTTTTGGAAATACCAGGTGAGTGCGGCGATCGCGGGGACCACCAGGATGATGAGCATGGCCAACTGCACATTCAGCAGCAGCATAGCGACAAAAACGCCCAGCACATAGGCCAGGGACCAGAGCATGTCGAACAGGTTCCAGGCCGTCATGGTGGCGATGCGGTTGGTATCGCTCATGACCCGGGAGTGGATATATCCCACCGGGGTCACATTGTAGTAGGAAAAGGACAACGTCTGCAAATGGACGAAGCAGGCCCGCTTCAGGTCCCGCCCAAAGTACATCTCAATGCGCATGGAGCCGCGAGTAAATAGGATCACAAAAAGAGCCTGGAGCAGGATGGCTGCAAAGTAGGCCACCCCGAAGCCAAACATGCCCTCCGTAGTCCCCTCCTCGATAAAATGGTCGATGGCATAGCGCTGGAAGAGGGGCAGCAGAATGTCGATCAGCGCGCACAGAAGGTTGAATACCACCACCAGGGCAATGGTCTTCCGGTAGGGGCGCAGAAAGGGCATCAGCCCCCTCCACACCCGCCAGTCAAAGGATTGGGCATACTCCTTTTCCTCATAAGCCATGGTCTTCTTTCCCCCCTTCCGTCTCCAGCAGTACCCGGTCGTCGCGGTTCATCTGGATGTCATAGATGCGCTTGTAGGTGCCGCCTCGGGCCAGGAGCTGGGCATGGGTCCCCAGCTCGGCTACCCGGCCGCCCTCCAGGACCAGAATCTGGTCGGCCTGCATCAGGCTGGTGACCCGATGGGAGATCAGGATGACGGTGCGGCCCTGCTCGTGCTCCTTCAGCGCGGCGCGGATCTGGGCGTCAGTCTCGGCGTCCACAGCGGACAGGGAGTCGTCAAAAACCATGATGGGGGCCTGCTGCATCAGCATCCGCGCGATGGCCACCCGCTGCTTCTGTCCGCCGGAGAGGGTCACACCCCGCTCCCCCACCATGGTGTCGTAGCCCAGGCGCATCTCCTCCATGGCCCGGTCCACGCAGGCCACCTGGGCGGCGTGACGCACCTCCTCCCGGCCGGCCCGCGGGGCGGTGGCCCGGATGTTCTCCTCGATGGTACGGGAAAAGAGGAAGGGCTCCTGGAGAACCAGGCCGATGTGGCTGCGCAGGTAATCTCTGGGGATCTCCGTCACGTCCACCCCGCCGATGGTCACCCGGCCCTGCCCCGGTTCCAGATCATAAAGGCGGTCCAACAGGTGGACCAGAGTGCTTTTTCCGCTGCCTGTCCCGCCCAGAATGGCAAAGGTAGTCCCGGCCGGGATGGTAAAGTCCACATCCCGCAGCACCGGAGTCTGCTCTTCATAGCCGAAGGTGACGTGTTCGAAGCGGATATCCCGGTCCATGGGCGGCCTCAACGGCTGGGCCGGCTGGCGTTCCTCCCCGGCGCTCAGGATATCATTCACCCGGTCGATGGACACGCCGGCCTTGCTCATCTCGGACAAAATGCGGCCCAGGGCACGAACCGGCCAGACCATGGCGGCGTTATAGGACAGAAAGGCCAAAAGCTCCCCCGAGGTGATACCTCCGTCCACGGTCTTCTGCACCCCGGCCAGCAGCACCGTCAGGATCTGCAGGCCGGTAATCAGGTCACCACTGCCCCAATAGGCGCTCAGGATCTGCCCCAGCTTGATCCAAAGCTGAGAAAACCGCTCGTTCTTCTCATCAAAGCGCTGGATCTCAAAGCGCTCCCGTCCGAAGGCCCGGACCACCCGCACCCCCGTCAGGTTCTCCTGTACCGCCGTGGAGAGCTCCCCCTCCGCCTCATCCGCCGCCAGGAACCGGCTGGCGATTTTGCGGTAGAAGAAGACGGAGTAGCCCACGACCACAGGCAGAAAGGCCAGCGCGATGAGCGAGATCTCCGCATCCATGGAAAACATGATCATCAGATAAAAGGTCACCAGGAAGATGGTGCGGAAGGCCTCTAAAAATTGGTTTGTGACAAAGCCGCGAATGACCTCTACGTCAGAGGTACACCGCTGGATGATCTCCCCCGTCTGATGGGCCGTGTGCCACGCAAAGGGCAGGCGCTGGATGTGACCGTAGAGCTCGTCCCGCATCCCCTTGACGAACCGCTCGGAACACTTGGCTGTGCACAGGCGGCTGAAGTAATTGCAGACGCCGGATGCCGCCGCCGCCGCCAGGACCGCCCCGGCGGCCCAGGCCAGCGCCCGGGTCAGCTCCAGGCCGCCCATCCACTCGGCAGCAGTATTTGGCAGGGCAAACGGCTTGTCACCGATGATCGAATCTACGGTCGTCCGAATGATCTGAGGCGTCACCGCATTGCACACCGTGTTCAGCATGGAAAAGACCAGTGCGGCTAGAAAAAGGCCCAGCACCCCCCTCAAAAAGTGCCAGATCAGCGCCGCCTTTCCGCGGCGAGTTTGTTCCACAAAGGATTCCTCCTCTCTTTTCCGACAAAAAAAGCGCCCCAAGGGGGCGCACAGAAAGACCGCAGGTCATCTCTGTCCGGAAATACGCGGCCAGCGCCCTCCGGGATGGGGACGGCATGGCCTCTATGCTGCGTTTTTATCAGTATAACCCGGGCAGGGCAATTCGTCAAGCCCACCGCAGTCTCATACACGGATTTCTGAATGCATATTGGGGAGGAGTTTTCTGTATCCTGAATCCCCTCCAAAAAGTCTTTGCGCCTCTGCGGAAATGTCTCACAGAGAGACTTCTCCGCAGAGGCATTTTTATCCTTGGGCATATCCTACTCCTACATCACACGGTTTTAACGACTGCGCAACATCCAGGATGCATTTTCGCAACTCAGATTTAAATGGGAATGCTCTGCCGTCCTCCAAGGGCCTTGGAATTGCGGGGTTTTATGCAAGATAATCTTTTGGCACGCAATTTGCTTTAAACAACAACAGAACAACGCCTTGATACGCCAAGAAAGATTAACTATTAGAAGTC
>NZ_DCJO01000008.1:0-50494 GCF_002320075.1 Intestinimonas sp. UBA1698
CTGTGAAGCCCGCCGAGTACGGCGTCACCTACAGCTATGACAACAGCGTTCCTGGTGAGGTCATGGCCACCCTGCCCACCAACAGCTACACCTACTCCGTCGGCCAGAAGGTCACGACGGCGGCAAAGCCTGAGGACGTCACGGTTGGCGATTACATCTGGAAGTTCCAGACCTGGCAGCTAAACGGCGTCGATGTTGCCCCCAACACCCAGGTCGGGATGGTCCAGGGCGGCCTGACCTTCACCGGCATCTGGACCCGTGAGGCCATGAAGCCCGCCGAGTACACTGTCACCTTCGACGCCAACGGCGGCTCTGTGTCCCCGGCAAGCGCCATCACCGGCACAGACGGCAGACTGTCCGATCTGCCTACTCCGACCCGCAGCGGCAGCTACTCCTTTGACGGCTGGTACACCGCGGTAAGCGGCGGCGAGAAGGTAACGACCTCCACCGTCTTTACTGAGAACAGCACCATTTACGCTCACTGGACCCGCACTGGCGGCGGTTCTTCCGGCGGCTCCCACAGCGGCGGCTCTACATCCTACGCTATTACTGTGGCCGATGCCGAAAACGGCAGTGCGACCGCAAGCCGCAAGAGCGCCAGCAAGGGAACCACCATCACCGTAACCGCCACCCCCGATAAGGGCTATGAACTGGACACTTTGAAAGTCACCGACAAGAACGGCGACAAGGTGAAGCTCACCGAAAAGAACGGTAAATATACCTTCACCATGCCCGCTTCCGCTGTGACCGTCAAAGCCACCTTCACAAAGACCGCGGAGAATCCCTTCACCGATGTCAACGACGATGCCTACTACAAAGACGCTGTGATTTGGGCGGTGGAGAACGGTATCACGAAGGGCATCTCCGGCACCATGTTCAGCCCCGACGCAGCCTGTACCCGTGCCCAGGCTGTGACCTTCCTGTGGAGAGCCGCAGGCAGCCCCTCCCCCAAGAGCGGCGCCATGCCCTTCGGGGATGTTGCCGCGGACGCCTACTATCACGACGCGGTATTGTGGGCCGTGGAGAACGGCATTACCAAGGGCACCAGCGACACCACCTTTAGTCCCGATAGCAAGTGTACCCGTGCGCAGATCGTCACCTTCCTGTGGCGTGCCCAGAAGTCTCCCGCTGTGGCCTCTGTAAATGTTTTTACCGATGTGGCGGCAGACGCCTACTATGCGGACGCTGTGAACTGGGCCGTGGCAAATGGGATCACCAGCGGGACCAGCGCCGCTACGTTCAGTCCCAATGCGGATTGCACCCGCGCACAGATCGTCACCTTCCTCTATCGGAGTCATAACGGCTGAGAGCAGCGAATCCGAATGGCGCACTTTTCTGCAGGGGCAGGCCCTGTATCGTGCGCTCTGCGAAGCGAACAGCCCGGACTAATGAAGTCCGGGCTGTTTTGCGTCGCGTTGCTCCGCACAAGGGGCTGCACCCCTTGCACCGCTTGCGCATCTATCCCCGAGAACTTTGCAGCGGAAACAATCTGCTTTCAGCAGGCAGCTACCGCCGCAAGGTCGGAAAAATCCCATACCGTCAGCCAGGCCGTCTACTGAGAAGTAGACGGCCCTTTTCCTATCCTATCCATCCATTCTATCTGTCAGGAGGTATGCACCATGTACGAAACGGAAGTCGAGAAGCGAAAAGCCGAGAAGATCTTCGCCCTGCCCGACGTGAAAGGCCTGCTCACGGAGGCCGTCAACGAACACAACTTTAATCCGTCTTGGGTGTACCGTCCTGGTTGAGCACCAGGGAGAAGATGGCCTCGTCCACCACCCGGAAGTGTTCCCGCATCATCCGCACCGCCTCCGGCCCGTTCCGGTCCACCAGTGCGAGCACGATGCCCTGGTGGGCATCCAGCAGTCGTTTGCCCAGATCCTCGTTGGACATAATGCGCCGGTGCATGTCGTCGATAAAGCTGTCGATGGTCTCCGCCAGAGCGCGGAGGATCACCACGATGAGCCGGTTGCCCGATGCCTCTCCGATGATGCCGTGGAGTTCCTTGTCCAGCGCCACGCTCTGCTCCATTCCGGCCCCCCGCATCTCCCAGGCGATCTGCTCCAGCCGGGAAAGCTGCGCCTGGGTGATGCGCTCGGCAGCCAGCAGGATGGCCTGACTCTCCAGGCCCTGCCGCAGCTCGCTGATCTGCCGGTAATCGGTCTCGTTGAGCATCATCATCATCCGGGTGGACTCGGCCAGGTTTTTCTCCAGATTGCAGGATACGAAATTTCCCGCTCCCTGGGTACTGGAGATGAAGCCCATCAGGCTCAGGGTCCGCATGGCCTCCCGCACGGAATTGCGCCCCACGCCCAGCAGCTCGGCCAGTTCCCTCTCCGGCGGGAGCTTCTCTCCCCGCTTCAGATCTCCCTTCAGAATCTCCCCCTGGATATAGTCGATCACCTTTTCATAGGCCTTTCCCTGGCCCACACTGTCTCTCATGGCACCGATTCAGCTCTTTCCTTATCATTTCTCTGTGTGTGCCGGGCGGCTGTCACATGGTCTTATGGCGACCGTCCGTTCCCCTGCCTGTGCATTTCGCCTATGTGTCTCATACTCCGGCCTCTATTTTTAATGATTATAGCATACCCCTTTGACATTTGGAAGGGATTTCTCTGCCCAAAATTTTCAAGGAAGCGACAAGACTCCTTTCCCTTCCAGTTCCGTCAGGAAAATCCGAAAGAGCCCCCATCCACATGGAGAATCTGTCCAGTCATAAAAGCGGAATCCGGAGCGGCCAGGAACACATAGGCCTCGGCCAGCTCAAAGGGCTGGCCGGCCCGGCCCATGGGTGTGGCATCGGTGCCGGAGCCAAAGGTCTCCAGCTCCTCCGCCGGTCGGGAGGCTGGCTGGAGCGGCGTCCACACCGGCCCCGGAGCCACGGCGTTCACCCGGATGCCCTCTCCCGCCAAAGCCCTGGCCAGAGAGCGGGTCAGGGAGACCACGGCCCCCTTGGTCGCGCTGTAGTCGATGAGCCGCTCTGCCCCCTGATAGGCGGTAATCGAGGTGGTAGTGATGATGGCGCTCCCCCGCTCCATCCCAGGCAGAGCGGCCTGGATCAGATAGAAATAGGACAGGATATTGGTCTGGAAGGTGTCGGAAAGCTGGTCGGCTCCGATGTCCAGGATGCTCGGCTGAACATACTGGACGGCGTGGTTGCACACCAGGATATCCAGCCGCTCAAACCGGTCCATCACCCGCCCCACCGTCCGGGCGCACTCGCTCTCCATCCGCAGATCCGCCGGCAGCACCAGGCTGCCCCGGCCCTGAGCTTCCACCCGGCGGCGGGTCTCGGCGGCGTCCTTGTGCTCGTTGAGGTAGGAAATGGCCACGTCGGCCCCTTCCCGGGCAAAGGCCAGCGCCACCGCCCGGCCGATGCCGCTGTCTCCGCCGGTAATGAGGGCCGCTTTCCCCGCCAGTCTGCCGCTGCCCCGCACCGCCGGATTCTCCGCAAGGGGCGGCGGGTCCATGAGATATTCCAGGCCGGGCTGGCGCTCCTGATGCTGGGGCGGAAAGGTCAGCCCCACCTGTTCACACTCTCTGCGGTAACCTCTGTAAGGGTACGCTGGATACATAGGCTCGTGTCGCTCCCTCCTGCTGTCATATCCTATCCTATGCGGGAAGGTTCTGGCGGTTCCGGTCGCATTCTGTCGTCCCGGCGCATAAGATATCCTGTGGAACGGGGAATCCGGTCCCCTATCCACCCATCAATGGAGGGATGCATCATGTGCTGTAACAATTCTAACTGGGGCTGCGGATGCGGATGTAGGTGCGGCTGTGGGTGCCGCTGCAGATGCGGGTGTAGATGCTGCTGCGACCGCGACTGCGACCGCGACTGCGACTGCGACTGTGACCGCGACTGCGACCGCGACCGCGACTGTGACCGCGACCGCGACCGCGACCGTGACCGCGACCGCGACCGTGACCGTGACCGTGACCGCGACCGTGACCGTGACCGTGACCGCGACCGCGATCGCGATCGCGACTGTGACTGGAACCGCAACCGGAATCGGAACCGCGACTGCGATACTTCCGATTTCGGCTGGGACCCGGCCTGGCTCTGTGAGGTCTGCCGGAACTCCGCCGCCGTCACGGCTGAGTCCGCCGCAGCCAGCGCCCAACGCACCTGCTGGGGCTGACGCCCCCGCCGCCCTTCCGGGCGGCGTACCTACCCTCCCGATGGAAAACAAGCCCCGGCGTCCTTTTGGGGATGTCGGGGCTCTTTTCCGTTTTGTACGATCCGCTCAGGAAAGCAGGATGCGGTCGTTGTCCAGGCCCTTGCCCACACCCGCCCGGAAGCGCTCCAGCAGGTCCTCCACCGTGAGGCCCGCCCGCTCCCTTCCGCCAATGTCTAAGACGATGCGCCCGCCGTCCATCATCAGGGTGCGGTTGCCCAGCTCCAGGGCGTTTTTCATGTTGTGGGTAATCATCAGGCAGGTGAGGCGCTCCCCCTCCACGATTTCCCGGGTGAGCCTGAGCACCTTCTCCGCCGTTCCCGGGTCCAGGGCGGCGGTGTGCTCGTCCAGCAGCAGCAGCTTGGGCGGCACCATGGTGGCCATCAGCAGGGTCAGCGCCTGCCTCTGGCCGCCGGAGAGCAATCCCACCGGCTGGCGCATCCGGTCCTCCAGCCCCATACCCAGCCGGGCGAGCTGTTCCCGGAACAGGGCCTTGTCGGCCTTGGACACCCGGCTGAAAAAGGAGCTCTGGTGCTTGGCGGTGCGCAGGTAGGCCAGAGCCAGATTCTCCTCGATGGTCATGTGGGGGGCGGTGCCCCGCATGGGGTCCTGGAACAGCCGGCCGATCCGGCGGCTGCGGCGGTAGGCCGGCTGATAGGTGATGTCCGCCCCGTCCAGGGTGATGCTGCCCGCGTCGATGAGGAAATCCCCGGCCACGGCGTTGAACAGGGTGGATTTCCCCGCCCCGTTGGAGCCCACGATGGTGACGAAATCCCCCGGCTCCAGCCGGAGGTCCACCCCCTCCAGGGCGGTTTTCTCGTTGACGGTGCCGGGATTGAAGGTCTTTGAGACCTGCTTCAGCTCCAGCATGTCACGCGCCCCCCTTTCCCGCGGCCGCCCGGCGGCGGCACTGGAAGCCCCACCACTGCTTCAGGGACGGGGCGGCGATGGCCAGCGCCACCACAATGGCGGTAACCAGCTTGAGGCAGTCGATGGGGATGGGGGAGCGCAGCACCAGGGCGTAGACGAAGCGGTAGAGGACGCTGCCCGCGATGACGGCCAGCGCCCCCCGGCGCATAGAGCCCCGGCCCACCACAGTCTCCCCGATGATGAGGCAGGCCAGGCCGATGACCACGATGCCGGTGCCGCCGTTGATGTCGGCGCTCTTCTGGGCCTGGCCCACCACCGCGCCGGACAGGGCGGTGAGGGAGTTGGAGATGCACAGGCCCACGGTGACGGTAAAGGTGGGGTTGATGGAGGAGGCCCGCACCATATCCCGGTTGTCGCCGGTGGCCCGGATGCTGAGGCCCAGCCGGGTCCCCAGAAAGCTCACCAGCAGGGCGCCCATAAGCAGGGTGATCCCTGCGGCCAGGACGGTCTCATACCAGTCCCCGCCCAGGCCGGTGGCCCGGAACAGGGAAAACACCGTCTCCTGCTTGAGCAGGCTGACGTTGGATTTCCACCCCATAGCCATCAGGTTGACGGTATAGAGCCCGGTATTGGTAACGATGCCCGCCAGGATGGGAGGCACCCCCAGCTTGGTCTGGAGAAAAGCGGTGACGAACCCGGCGCAGGCGCCCGCGGCCATGGCGGCGGGGACGGCCAGCATAGGATGGCCCGCGGCGGCCAGCGAGACCGACACGGCGGCCCCCAGGACGAAGGCTCCGTCGGTAGTCAGGTCGGCGATGTCCAGCACCCGGTAGCTGAGGAAGAGGGCCATGGCCACCAGCGCATACAGAAATCCCAGTTCCAGGGCGGTCTGGGCGATATAGAACACGGCAATCTGCCCCTTTCACGCGCCGACGCCCCCGGCTAGAGCCGGGGGGCGGCGTTTCCATGGTTCGGTTTTTATTCGGCGGTGGTGGTGACCTCCACCAGGTCGCCCATGTCGGCAAACACGGAGTAGTCGGCGCCCAGGGCGGCGGCGGTCTCGGTGTTGACGGTGATGATGCCGCCGGAGACCTTGTAGAAGTCCTCCAGGCCGTCCATGCCCGCGCTGAGGGCCTGCTCCACCAGATCGGCGGTCTGCGCTCCCAGGTCGGTGTAGTTGACGCCGCAGGTGGCGAAGGCGCCGTTACGGACGAAGGAGTCGGCCCCGGTGTAGTGGGGGATGCCGGCGGCGGCCAGGTCCTCGTAGATGGCCAGCTCGGCAGCCATGACCACGTTGTCGGTGGGGGTGAAGACGGCGTCCACCCCGTCGGCGATGAGGGAGCTGGCGGCGGCGATGACCTCGTCATTGGTGTTGGCGGTGGCCTCCACATAGGCGATGCCCTTGCCGTCCAGATAGGTCTTGGCCTCGGCGATGGGGGTGGCGGAATTGGTCTCGGACTTGGAGTAGAGCAGGCCCACCTTGGCGGTATCCGGGTTCTGGGCCAGCATCATATCCAGGATAAATTCGGTGTTCAGGGCGTCGCTGGTGCCGGTGAGGTAGTCGATGCCGGTCAGGTCGTTGTAGGCCGGATCGCTGACGGCGGCGAAGATGACGGGGATCTTGCTGTCCTCGGCGGCCACCACCATGACCTGGGCAGCCAGGGTGCCGATGGGGACAATGGCGCTGTACCCGTCCGCCACGATCTGGGACCCAATCTGGGTCAGGGTACTCTGGTCGTTCTGGCCGCTGAACACCTGATAGGTGATCTCCGCGCCCTTCTCGGCGGCGATCTCGTCCAGCCGGCCGGTGATGGCGTTGGCGATCTCATCCATAGAGGCGTGGTCGAGCTGCTTCACCACCGCCACTTTGTAGCCCTCCCCCGCGGCCGGGGCGCTCCCCGCGGGCGCGGAGGCGGAGGGCGAGGGGCTGGAGGCGGTCCCTCCGGAGCAGGCGGCCAGGGACAGGGTCAGGGCAACGGCGGCGGTCAGAGACAGCAACTTCTTCAGATTCAGCTTCTTCATGGTGTTTTTCTCCTTTTTTGAGTATTGGGCGGCAGATGGAGCCAGCAAAAGAAAAACGGCTTTTGTCCCCCTATGGGACAAAAGCCGTTCCAGCTTCTGCGATACCACCCAAATTGACGCCTGCGCGTCCACTCGCTTCACGCACCATCATGCGTGCCCGATGGATAACGGGTGGGGACCCGTCGGCATCTACTGGAGTCCTGCGGACCCGTTCAAGCCGCCCTCCGAAGTCCATTCACCGGTTCCCGCACGCCCCGCTTCCACCGTCCGGAGCTCGCTAAAGATTGGGACTGGCCGGTTACTTCTCTTCGTCACTGGTTTGGATGATTTACTTGTGGGTTATTATACGCAGGACGGGGCGGGTTGTCAACCCTTTTTTTCGAGGGTCTTTTTTCGCAGGAATTCAAACCTGGTCTCCGAGCAGACCACCGCCAGGAAGATCAGCACAAAGCCCAGGACCATGACGGCGTTGAGGTTCTCTTCTCCCACCAGGATGGAGCACAGTACGCCGAAGGGGGCCTCCAGACTGAGGAGCACCGCCGCCGTGGCAGGAGCCGTGTACTTCTGCCCGATGTTCTGGAACAGCAGGGCTCCACAGGAGGAAAAGACCACCAGATAGACCATGGCGAATACCGCGCCGCCGGACAGTCCAGCGGGGAAGGGCTCCCGAAAGACCAGGGCTCCGATCCAGGACCAGGCGGCAAACACCGCGAACTGGAGCACCGTGATGAGGAAGATGTCCCGGCCTTCGGCAAACTTGTTCACCGCCACGATGTGGGCGGCGAAGAAGAATCCGCCCGCCAGGGTAAGCATGTCCCCCAGATTGACGGCCAGCCCGCCGGAGCCCTTGGTGGTCAGCGCCACCATACCGATGCCCGCGATGCAGATAAAGGCGGCCAGAATGTTCCACTTGTCCGGCCGCCGCCCGGCGATGAGCCAGTATAAAAAAGGCACGATGACACAATATACCGCCGTCAGGAACGCGTTTTTGCCCGAGGTGGTACGGTCCAGGCCGAAGGTCTGGAAGGCATAGGCCAAAAACAAAAATGTACCGATGATGAGTCCGCTTTTCAGATAGTTCCGGTCCATCGCCCGCCAGGATTTCCAGCAGGCCAGGCCCAGCAGGACGGCCGCCGCCGTGAATCGGAAGGCCAGCAGGTAGAAGGGGGTGAAGCTGTCCAGCGAATGCTTCATCACCACGAAGGAGCTGCCCCAGATCACGGGAGCCAGGATCAGCATGGGCTTTGCCAGCTTTTTCAGCAGAGTCTCGTTCATCGTTGTATTGTCTCCTTCAACGTGGTAAGATACAAAAGCGGGGAGGTGGAACCGTGGGAAAACTGAGCCGGGACTTTTATGACCGTGACACCGTGCAGACCGCCCGGGCGCTTTTGGGCAAATATCTGGTGCGGCGCTGGCACGGTCTCTGGCTGGCTGGGCGCATCACCGAGACCGAGGCCTACGTGGGGGCGGTGGACAAGGCCTGCCACGCCTACGGCGGGCGGCGGACTCCCCGGACCGAGACCCTCTATGCCCCGCCCGGCACCGCCTATATCTACCTCATCTACGGTATGTACCACTGCCTCAATTTCGTCACCGAGCCCGCCGGCACCCCCAGCGCCGTGCTGCTCCGGGGCCTGGAGGCGGCGGAGGGCGCGGAGTTTTTGGCGCGCAACCGCTTCGGCAAGGCCCTGGCGGAGCTGACCCCCTATCAGAAAAAGAATTTCCTCAACGGCCCCGGCAAAGTATGCCGGGCCCTGGACCTGACCCGGGCCCAGAACGGCCTGGACCTCACCGGGGACGAGCTGTTTTTGTGGGACGCCGGAGAGGCCCCTCCGGCGGACATCCATGTGGGCAAGCGCATCGGCATCGACTATGCCGAGGAGGCCGTGGACTTTCCGTGGCGGTTTTATTTGTAGCAGAAGGACGTGAATCGTTTGCTTTTATTCGATCTGGACGGCACCCTCATCGACTCCAACGGCATCTGGGTGGAGGTGGACCTGGCCTTTCTGGGCCGCCACGGCCTGACCCCCACCGACGAGTACGCCTACACCGTGGGCCACTCCATCTTTCCCGTGGCGGCCCAGTACACCAGGGATTACTACCATATGGACCTCTCCACCCAGGAAATCATGGACGAGTGGCTGTCCATGGCGGCGGACGCCTACGCCAGGGTGCCCCTCAAGCCCGGGGCGGGGGAATTTTTGGCCCGATGCCGGGACCGGGGGGAGCGGATGGCCCTGGTCACCGCCTGCGTGCCGGAGCTGTGCCGCTCGGCGCTGGCTCACCACGGCCTGGCCGACTGGTTCGAGGCCATCGTCTTCGCCCAGGACCTGGGCATGGAGAAGCGGGACCCCAGAGTATTCACGCTGACCGCCCAGCGGCTGGGGGTGGCCCCCGCCGACTGCACCCTCTATGAGGACGCCCCCGCTAACTGCGCCGCCGCCAAGGGCGTGGGCATGACGGTGGTGGGGGTATACGACCCCTTCTATGAGAATTATCAGGACCAGGTGCGGGAAAACAGCCACCGATACCTCCGGAGCTTCACTGAACTGCTGATGTGACGGAGACTGTCGAACCAGTGGCTGCGCCACTGGTTCGACAGTCTCCGTCGGGCGGCCAAAGGCCGCCCGTTTTTCATTCCGCCCTGGACATGTGCTGGGCGGCGGATTTGAGCATCAGCCGCTTGGTGCCACCCTTGTCGAAGGCGATCTCCACCAGGGCGTCGCCCCCCATGGGGGTCACGTTGAGGATCATGCCGGTGCCGAAGGCCCTGTGGACCACCGCGTCCCCCTTCTGGAAGGAGGGCAGGCTTGCGGGTGCTTTTGTCTCCGGCCGTCCCAGGCCGCCCCGCGGGGCGGACGGCGATCTCCGGGGAGAGCCGGCCCCCCCGGGAACCCGCGGCGCGCCGTAGGCGCTCGGCCGGTCCGCAGACGGGCTCCGCGTGCTTGGGGCGGTCCACCGCCCGGCCGCGTCGTCGTCCGGGGCGGACCAATAGCTGCGGCCGCTTGCCTGCACATACTCAGCGGGGATCTCCCCTACGAAGCGGGAGGGCCGGTTGGCGCTGGTGCGGCCGAAGAGCATGCGCTGGCTGGCGCAGGTGAGATGGAGCCGCTCCTTGGCGCGGGTCATGGCCACGTAGCACAGCCGCCGCTCCTCCTCCATCTCCTCGGTCTCGCCGATAGCCCGAATGCCAGGGAAGATCCCCTCCTCCACGCCGACCACAAAGACCACGGGGAATTCCAGCCCCTTGGCGGCGTGCATGGTCATCATCACCACGCAGTCCTCGTTGGGATCGTGGTTGTCCAGATCGGTATACAGGGCAATGGTGTCCAGGAAGCCCGCCAGGGTGGGCTCCCCCTCCGCATCCTCTATGTAGCTGTTAATGGAGGTCAAAAGCTCCCGCACGTTTTCCAGCCGGGTCCGGTCCTCCACCGTGTCCTTGGCCTCCAGCATGACGGCATAGCCGGTCCTGCTCACCACCTCCTCGTAGAAGTCAGGCAGGGGCAGCTCCACCGCCTGGCGGCGCAGACCGCTCATCAGATCGGCAAACTGAGCCAGCCGGGCGGCGGCCTTCTGGAGCTCGGGGTAGGCCCGGGCGTTCCGGATGACCTCCCACACCGGGCGGTGCTCCGCCGCCGCGATGGCCTGGGCCCGCTGGACGGTGGCGGGCCCGATCCCCCGGGGCGGGTTGTTGAGGATGCGCACCAGCCGCAGGTCGTCGGCGGGGTTGTTCACCGCGCACAGGTAGGCCAGCATGTCCTTGACCTCCGCCCGGTCGAAGAACCGGGTGCCGCCGATGATGCGGTAGGGCACGCCGTTGCGCTTGAAGGCCTGCTCAATCTGGTTGGACTGGGCGTTCATCCGGTAGAGCACTGCGTGGTCCTTCCAGCGGCGGCCCTGGGCGAAATCCCCCAGGATCTGGGCCGCCACGTACTGGGCCTCGTCGCTCTCGTTCATGGCGGTGTAGACCTGGACCTTGTCGCCGGCGGCGTGGTCGGTCCACAGCTCCTTGCCCTTGCGGCCCTGGTTGTTGCGGATCACCGCGTTGGAGGCCCCCAGGATGTTCTGGGTGGAGCGGTAGTTCTGCTCCAGCCGGATGACCCGGGCCCCCTGATACTGGTGCTCAAAGGAGAGGATGTTCTCGATGGTGGCCCCCCGGAAGCGGTAGATGGACTGGTCGTCGTCGCCCACCACGCAGATGTTCTCCCATTTCCCCGCCAGCAGGGCGGCCAACTGGTACTGGAGGTTGTTGGTGTCCTGATACTCGTCGATGAGCACATAGCGGAACTTGTTCTGGTAGTAGCCGCGCACGTCCTCAAAGTCCCGCAGCAGACGCACCGTGTCCAGGATCAGGTCGTCGAAATCCAGGGCGTTGGCCTCCCGGAGGCGGCGCTCATACTCCACGTAGACCTTGGCGATCTTGGTCAGGCGGAAATCCCCCGCCTTTTCGCACTGGGCCAGGTACTCCGGTCCGGAGAGCATGGAATCCTTGGCCCGGGAGATGGCGGAGAGCACCGACCGGGCGGGAAAGGCCTTATCGTCGATGCGCTGGTCCTTCAGCACATCCTTGACCACCCGCTCGGAGTCGGCGGAGTCGTAGATGGTGAAGGAGCGGTCGAAGCCCAGCTTCTCGATGTCCCGGCGCAGAATCTTCACGCAGGCGGAGTGGAAGGTGGAGGCCCACACGTCGTTGGCGGTGGGGCCCAGCATCCGCTCCAACCGCTCCTTCAACTCCCCGGCCGCCTTGTTTGTGAAGGTGATGGCGATGATGGACCAGGGCATGGCGGGCTCCAGCTTACACAGCCTTTCCGCCTCCGGTTTGCCGTCGGGGAGAGGGTGGGCGGCATAGGCCTCCAGAAAGGCCAGGTCGTCCTCGGTCACCCAGCCGGGCACCTCGTCCGAGTCCGAGCCCCGGCCGTATTTCATCAGATTGGCGACGCGGTGGATGAGCACGGTGGTCTTGCCGCTGCCCGCTCCGGCCAGCAGCAGCAGGGGGCCTTCCGTGGCCAGGGCGGCTCTGCGCTGCTCCGGGTTCAGGGTGGGAAAGTCCAGCCCGATGACCGCCCGGCGCGCCCTGCAAAACCGCAGCTCCTGTTCTTGATTCAGCATGTTCTCACCAGGTCCTTTTCTCATGTGACAATAGTAGTTATTGTATAATAAAACCGCCGGCTGGTCAAGGACCCCGGGCTACGCCCGCTCCTGCATCAGGATTCCTCCTTTCCTCCCAGTATACCACTTTACAGGGCCGGGGTATCCTGATAAAATGGTCTGGACTCCATCCCAAGGAGGAATGCTCCATGATTCCGATGCGCGCCCGGGACTACGGCCTGACGGTGGGCTCGCTGCCCACTGGCCCCCGGAACAAAATCACCGACGTGCCCGGCGTACTGGTGGGTCACTGCACGGTGGACACCTCCGACCACAAGACCGGGGTGACGGTGGTGCTCCCCGGGTCCCAGAACCCCTTTACTCACAAGCTGCCCGCCGCCGTGTGCCAGTACAACGGCTTCGGCAAGACCACCGGCCTGATGCAACTGTCCGAGCTGGGGACGCTGGAGACCCCCATTGCTCTGACCAACACCCTCAACGTGGGGCTGGTCCACGACGCCATCGTGGAATATATGCTCCAGCGGTGCCAGGCGGAGGGGGTGGAGCTGCACTCAGTGAACCCCGTGGTGGGGGAGTGCAACGACGCCACCCTCAACCGCATTGCGGAGCGCTGCGTGGGTCGGGAGCAGGTCTTCGCCGCCCTGGCTGCCGCCGCCCCGGATTTTGACGAGGGGGATGTAGGCGCGGGCAAGGGCACCATCTGCCATGGTCTCAAGGGAGGCATCGGCTCCGCCTCCCGGGTGCTGGAATACGACGGGCGGATCTATACGATGGGCCTTCTGGTCCAGTCCAATCACGGTGTGCTGTCCGACCTGACGGTCTGTGGGCGCCGTATCGGCCCCGCGCTGGCCCAAAGGCTGGAGACCCGCAAGGCCGACCAGGGCTCCATCCTGGCGGTGTTGGCTACCGACCTGCCCCTGGACGCCCGGCAACTGGGCCGGGTGGCCCAGCGCATCAGCGTGGGCCTGGCCCGGATGGGCTCCTACGTCGGCCACGGCAGCGGCGAGGTCTTTCTCGCCTTCTCTACCGCCAACCCCTTCCAGGTTCAGGCGGAGAACGCCGTGCGTCCGGTCTCCGCCTTCCACGAGGAAAAGCTGGACGGGCCCTTCCGGGCGGCGGCGGAGTGCGCTGAGGAGGCCGTACTCAACTCCCTGCTCACCGCCCGGACGGTGGTGGGCTGGCAGGGCCACAGGGCCGTGGCCCTCACCGATCTCTGGAGGCCGTAGGGCTCCTAAAAAGAAGTATTTGGAGGCAGACATGAGGCAAGGACAAAGGTATTCTAACAGCAAGTTCAACAGCTCCATCGGCGTCATCCTGGCGGCGGTGGGTTCCGCCGTGGGCATGGGCAACATCTGGCTCTTCCCCTATCGGGTGGGTCAATACGGCGGCGGGGCCTTTCTGGTTCCCTATTTTCTCTTTGTGGCCCTGTTTTCCTATGTAGGTCTCTCCGGCGAGTTTGCCCTGGGGCGACTCACCGGCTGCGGTACCCGCGGCGCCTTTGACTACGCCCTCCAGACCCGGGGCAGACGGGGCGGGAGCCTGATCGGCATCCTCCCCGTCCTGGGCGTGCTGGGCATCGCCATCGGCTACTCCGTGGTGGTGGGCTGGGTGCTCAACTACACCGTGGGCTCCCTCACCGGGGCAGTGCTGACCACCGATGCGGCGGACTACTTCGGAACGCTGGCCGTCTCCTTCGGCTCCGTCCCCTGGCACCTCATCGCCGTGACCGCCACGGCGGTCATCCTCATCCTGGGGGTATCCGCCGGCATCGAGAAGATCAGCAAATTCATGATGCCGGTCTTTTTCCTGCTCTTTCTGATCATCGCCGTGCGGGTGGCCTTTCTTCCCGGCGCCGCGGCAGGCTACCGCTACCTGCTGGCCCCCGACTGGAGCTTCCTCCGGAAGCCCGAGACCTGGGTCATGGCCATGGGACAGGCCTTCTTCTCCCTGTCCATCAACGGGGCTGGGATGCTCATCTACGGCAGCTACATGAAAAAGTCCGAGGACATTGTCCACCACTCGGTGATGACCGCCCTGCTGGACACGCTGGCCGCCCTGCTGGCGGGCTTCGCCATCCTTCCGGCGGTCTTTTCCTTCGGCATCGCCCCCAACTCGGGGCCCGCCCTTATGTTCATCACCCTCCCCCGGGTCTTTCAGCAGATGCCCGGCGGCCGGGTGCTGGCGGTGCTCTTCTTCCTCTCGGTCCTCTTCGCCGGCATCACCTCCCTCATCAACATGCTGGAGGCGGTGAGCGACTGTCTGGGCCAGGGGCTGGGGCTGCCCCGCACTCTGTCCACCCTTCTGGTGGGAGCGGTGGTCTTTGGGGTGGGCCTCTTCCTGGAGGCTCTGCCCGACATGGGGGCCTGGATGGACCTGATCACCATCTATATCGCCCCCTTCGGGGCCGTGCTGGGTGCGGTGTTCATCTACTGGGTGCTGGGGCTGGGCCCCCTGCGGCAGGAGCTCATGCTGGGCCGGGAACGGCCTTTGTGGAGGGGATTCGGCCTTCTGGCCCACCTCTACGTGGTGCTCACCGCCGCCGTATGGGTGCTGGGCATCGTATACGGCGGGATCGGATAAAACAGCAGCGCGGACCGCTCCTGCGGTCCGCGCTGTTGTTACCACCGGCCGGTCCACTCCTTGAACTCGTCCCACAGCTCCATGGCCTTGAACTTGACCACATAGCCCTCGGTTTCGCCGGTAATGAGGGCGACCTCCGACCGGGTGAACCCGCCGGTGCAGGCAGTCTCCTCCACCGTCTCGGTCACCGAGCCCAGGCACAGGGGCGGGAACACCACGCACCACCAGTTGCGGCCCTCCCCCTCCCCGATGACGATGCGCAGGGCGGTGTAGCTCCCGGCGGGCAGGGAAAAATCGGTGTACGTCTTGGTGGGGAACCAGACGTTGGGCTCCAGGGAGGCGGACACCGGATAGTCGTACCCGGCCTCCCGGACCACCTGGGCTCCGGCCTCGGCCAGCGCGGGCAGATACTCCGTCAGCTCCGCCGCCGCCTCCTCCACCGTCTGCCCCGCCTGAAAATACCCGGCGGCCTCCTCCAGGATGCGGTCCCGGACCCGGAGCTTCAGGGCCTGGTCGGCCTCCGTGTCCGAGTTGGCGATCACATGCAGCCGGATCACCTTGTCCGACAGGGCGGCCTGCTCCCGATCCAGCCACACCCCCGCCAGGAGGGCCGCGGCCACTACCACCAGAAGGGCCAGCTCCCACCGGCGCAGGCGGCCCCGTTCTCTCAGCATTGCGGTATCCATAAAAAATCACCTTCCACTATGTAATTGCCTACATTGTGGACGGTGATGTTTTATTTTATACCGTTTCCGTCAAAAAAGTGTCCCGATAGGTCTCCCCGAGCTCCCGCCGGGCCCGCTCAGCTCCGGCAGCGCAGTCGAAGAGTCCGAATACCGTGGGGCCGGTGCCGCTCATACCCGCCCCCAGGGCACCATGGCCCACCAGAAGCTGCCGGATGGCGGCCACCTCAGCCCGCAGCCGGGGGGGGAGCACGTCCTCAAAGACGTTGTAGACCCGCCGGGCCACCCCGCCCAGGTCTCCGGCCTCCAGGGCGGCGAGCATCCCGTCGGTGTCCGGGTGGTGGCGCAGGCGCACGCTGTCGATCTGCCGGAAGAGCTCCGGGGTGGAGATGGAAAAGTTCGGCTTACACACTACCACCGTACAGCGGGGCAGCGGGGCCAGCGGCGTGAGGACCTCCCCCCGTCCCTCCGCCAGGGCGGTGCCGCCCAACACGCAGTAGGGCACGTCGGAGCCCACCGCCTCCCCCACCCGGGCCAGCTCCGGAAGAGACAGGCCCGCCCCGGTGCAGTCGTTGAGGGCCCGGAGGACGGCGGCGGCGTCGGAGCTGCCGCCTCCCATCCCGGCGCAGACCGGGATGTGCTTTTCCAGGGAAATATGCGCGCCGCCCAGGTCCCGGCCGGTGGCCTCCTGGAACCGCAGCAGAGCGGAGGCCGCCAGGTTCTTCTCGCCCGTGGGGAGAAAGCCCAGATTGGCGGAGGCTCGCACCCCGTCCCCCGTCCCCGTCTCCAGGGTAATGACGTCGGCCAGGGCCACCGAGGTCATCACCATGCGCAGGTCGTGGTAGCCGTCGCTCCGCCGCCCCAGCACGTCCAGGGTCAGATTCAGTTTGGCATGGGCCAGGGCAGTCAGGATGGGCATGGCGCGTTTCCCCCTCGTTTTATGCTATGTAGCGGGATTCAGCGGATCTTCCGCCCCTCCAGATAGAACCGCTTGTCCTGGGCCTCGCCCATGGAGAAGGTCTTGCGGGGGAGCACCCCGTCGTGGATGACGGTGGGGAAGAGCTCCTCCTTGGCCATGGCGGGCAGCAGGAAGCCCAGATTGCCCGGCCGGGCGGCCAGCTCCCGCACCACGTCGGCCCCGTGGATGTAGTCGAGGCGGCCGGGGTGGCTCTCCAGCCAGCCGTCCAGGAAGGCCTGGAGGGTGCCCACCGGGAGCTGGTGGGCCGGCTGGGGCACGGTGACTGCCCCGGAGCCCCCCTCCCACACATAGCGCAGGACGTGGCCCTCCCCCGTGCCGGCGTAAGCGCCGGGGAAGGCGGCGGTCAGGTCGGCCAGCAGGGCCCCGGGGTCCACGCCGAAGAGCACCCGGTGGATGGGCTCAAACTCCAGGGAGTCGTCGTGGAGGTTGACCAGCTCTACCAGGGCATACCGGGCGGGCAGGGCGGCCCGCCGGTCCTCCGGGACCAGGGTCTTCTGCCGCTCATAGCAGGCCTTGGCGGTGGCCAGAGAGTGATTGCCGTCCCCCATGGCGTAGAGCATGACGGGCTTATCCTTCGTGCCGTAGCGGGCGTGGAAGGCGGCGGGGTCGGACAGGGCCCGCAGGGCGGCGGCCACCGCCCCCTGCTCCGCCTCCCCCAGCAGCCAGCCCCGCAGGTGGCCGGAATGCTCCATCAGCTCGAAGTCGTAGACCGGCTCCAGCCGGTCCCGGAGGGCGGTCAGAGGCTCGATGACGGTCCGGCCCGGATCGTCGGCGAGGACCATGGCGTGGGGCAGCTCGATGGGGGCGTTCTTCCGTACCGCCACCCGGGGTGGGATGCGGCTGAGCACCGTACCCTCGGTGGCCCGGATCAGGGTGTCGGCCCCCGGCTCGTAGTCGTACTGCTCTAAGTCCACCATGCCCACCACGCCCCGGCGGACCCGGCCGCTCTCCAGCGTACGCTCCACATAGATCATGGCGTGCTCCAGGGTGCGGAAGCGCCCCTCCCGAAGATAGCGGCTCATGGTGTTGTTGATGTCCAGAATGTCGGTCTCCACGCTGGGGCCCTCCAGGGAGCTCTCCGGCAGGATCAGATGAAGGGCGGAGGGAGCGTTGCCCACGAAAAATTCCACCCGCTGCCAATACTCCGGCTGAGAGGTGTATTGGTCACAGGCCACCACCGCCCACTTGGTCAGGTCGCAGTCCCGGGGCAAAAGGATGTCGGCCGGGTAAAAGCCCAGGCCCTGGAATCGCTCGTCCATATGGTTTTCCCCCTCTCGCGTCTCTTCTCAGTCCAGAACGGCCTTGATGGCGGCCAGCAGGTCGCTGAATTCCTCATAGGCGGGCAGCTCCGGGTGGTCGGCCCTGATCTTGTCCGTGCTCTTGAACAGGAAGCCCGCCTTGCTGGCCTGGATCATACCCAGGTCGTTGTAGCTGTCCCCGCTGGCGATGGTCTCGTAGCCGATGGACTGCAGCGCCTTCACCGTGGTCAGCTTGGACTGCGCGCAGCGCATCCGAAAGCCGGTGATCTCCCCGCCGGGGGCCACCTCCAGGGTGTTGCAGAAGAGGGTGGGCCAGCCCAGCTTTTCCATCAGGGGCTTGGCAAACTGCTCGAAGGTGTCGCTGAGGATGATGACCTGGGTGAGGGTGCGAAGCTCGTCCAGGAACGCCTTGGCCCCGGGCAGGGGGTCGATTTTGGCGATGGTGGCCTGAATCTCTTTCAGGCCCAGGCCGTGCTCCTTCAGGATGGCCAGCCGGTACTGCATCAGCTTGTTGTAGTCCGGCTCGTCCCGGGTGGTGCGCTTCAGCTCCGGGATGCCGCTGGCCTCGGCAAAGGCGATCCAGATCTCCGGCACCAGCACGCCTTCCATATCCAGACATACGAGATTCATGGTGGTTGCTCCTCTCCTACTTCTTTTTCAGGTTGGCCAGGAAATGCTCCATCCGGGTCAGCGCCTCGGACAGATCCTTCATGGAGGTGGCGTAGCAGCAGCGCACAAAGCCCTCGCCGCTGGGTCCGAAGGCGTTTCCGGCGATGACCGCCACCTTCTCTTCCATCAGGAACCGCTCGCAGAACTCCTCCGAGCTCAGGCCGGTGGGGCGGATGTCCGGGAAGACGTAAAAGGCTCCCCTGGGCTCAAAGCAGGGCAGGCCGATGCGGCGCAGGCCCTCCACTAAGTACCGGCGGCGGCCGTCGTACTCGTCGCGCATCTTCTCAATGTCGTGGTCGCCGTTGCGCATGGCCTCAATGGCGGCGTACTGGCTGGTGGTGGGAGCCGACATGATGCCAAACTGGTGGAGCTTGAGCATCTGCTTGACGATGGGGGCGGGGCCGCAGACGTAGCCCATGCGCCAGCCGGTCATGGCGTGGCTCTTGGAAAAGCCGTTGACCACAAGGGTACGCTCGTACATATCGGGGAGATTGGCCAGGGAGACATGGTGCTGGCCATAGGTCAGCTCGGCGTAGATCTCGTCGGAGACGACCATGATGTCGGTGCCCCGCAGGACCTGGGCAATGGCCTCCAGGTCCTCCCGGTCCATGATGCCGCCGGTGGGGTTGCAGGGGAAGGGCAGCACCAGGGCCTTGGTCCGGGGCGTAATGGCGGACCGGAGCTGGTCGGGGGTCAGCCGGAACTCATCCTCCGCCTTGGTCTCCACAAAGACCGGGGTGCCGCCCGCCATGCTGGTCAGCGGGCCGTAGCACACGAAGGAGGGCACGGGGATGATGACCTCGTCCCCGGGGTTGATGAGGCAGCGCAGAGCCAGATCAATGGCCTCGCTGCCGCCCACGGTGACAATGATCTGGCTGGCAAAGTCATAGTGCAGGCGGAAGCGCCGCTCCTGATAGGCGGCGATCTCCCGGCGCAGCTCGGCCATGCCGGCGTTGGAGGTGTACTTGGTGAACCCTTTTTCCAGGGAGTAGATGCCCGCGTCCCGGATGTGCCAGGGGGTGACGAAATCGGGCTCGCCCACCCCCAGGGAGATGGCGTCCTTCATCTCCTCCAAGATGTCGAAAAATTTCCGGATGCCGGAGGGCTGGACCTGCTGGATTCGGCTGGACATGATCCCGTCGTAATTCATACGAAGATCCACTCCCTCTCCTGCTCCTGCCGCTTCTCAAAGATGAGATGCTTTTCCTTATATTTCTTCAGGATAAAGTGGGTGGCGGTGGCGGTGACGCCCTCCAGGGGGGCCAGACGCTGGCCCACAAACTGGGCCACCTCCTTCAGGGTGCGGCCGGAGATGATGACCGTCAGGTCAAACGCGCCGGACATCAGATAGACGCTCTCCACCTCGTCATACTGGTAGATGCGCTCGGCCACCCGGTCGAAGCCCTCGTTGCGCTGGGGGGTCACCTTCACCTCGATGAGGGCCGTGACCGACTCCTCCTGGGTGCGGTCCCAGTCTACAATGGCCTTGTAGCCCAGGACGATCTTTTCCTCTTCGTACCGCTTGATTGCCGCCTTTACGTCCTCCAGAGGCATATCGGCCATGGATGCCAACTGCTCCTGGGTGTAGGTGCAGTCCTCCTCCAAGAGCTTGAGCAATTTGTTGTTGTCGGTCATACAGCTTTCCTCCCGTCTCGGGACGCCTTCCGTCCCAGGGACGGGGGCCCTTTCCCGCAAAATGTGGTTAGTCAGATATTATACACGCTTTGGGGCCAATCGGCAAGTGGTCAAATGAAGATCCAGCCTTCCATTTGCAAGCTGTGGGGAATCGCCCGTCAAAACCGCCCCTTGACTTTTATTTTATTTAATGCTATATTAATTTTATTAAAATCAAAATCAAACAAGGAGGTATAAAATGTCAATCTCCGTCATACCGGAGTGGATGGCCGAGCTGGACGAGGAAGACGTGTCCTTCATCCGGAATTTCCTGCTGTGCTCCGGGTCCCTCAAGGAGGTGGCAGGCCGGTACAGGGTGAGCTATCCCACCGTCCGCCTGCGGCTGGACCGGCTGATCCAGAAGATCAAACTGGGGGAGGATCAGGCCGCCGATCCCTATGTGGCTCTCATCAAGCGGCTGGCCGTCAACGACAAGGTGGATTTCGAGGCCGCCAAGCTCCTGATCCAGGAATACAAACGACAAAAGGAGGACCCATAAATGCGATTTGCCACGGTTCTAATCCCGGTCATGCTTCTGCTCTGCCTCATTCTCCCCACCGGCCTGCTGGCCGTTCTGGAGTATTTCCTGGCCAAGCTGGAGAGCCCCTGGCCCGGTCGGGCGTTGCCCATCCTCTCGTTCCTCAGCTCCCTGTGCGTCTCCGCCGTGCTGCTGTTCAACACGGCCGACCTCACAGCGCTGCCGGTCATTCTGGTCCCCCTGCTGGCGCTGGCCGTCCTCAATCTCCCCACTCTGGTCTTCTGCGCCGTTTACCGCAGCACCCGGCGCAAATACGTGGAACAGAGGGGCGTGGACCGGATGAATATTCAGGATCTCTGAGGATGCATATGCAAAAAAGCGGACCGCCTGAGGCGGTCCGCTGAGCCTGTCGCAAAAGTGGCGAGCCACGTTTGCGACACTCTCTTCCCCGGTTTTACCGGAATTTGACGGCGGTGCCGTAGGCGATGACCTCGGCCGCCCCCTGCATCACGGCGGCGGAGGCGTAGCGCATACAGACCACCGCGTCGGCCCCCATGGCCTCCGCCTCCTCCACCATCCGCTTGGTGGCCAGGGCCCGGGCCTCGTTCATCATCTCGGTATAGGCCTTCAGCTCTCCGCCCACCAGGGTCTTGAAGCCCTGCGTGATGTCCTTGCCGATGTTTTTGGACTGGATGGTGCTTCCCCGGACCAGGCCCAGGGTCTCCAGCTCCCGGCCGGAGATCTGTTCAGTAGTTGTCAAGATCATCCTCTTCACCGCTCCTTATTTCTTTGATGCGCTCACACAGCACGTATATGGTGACTCCCAGCAGCGCCAGGGGGATTACGGCGCCCAACAGCTTGATCCACAGCGGGATGGCAGGCACCAGGAAAATCAGCACCGCATAGCCCAGCAGCCAAAGACCCACCAGCACGGAGATCACGATGGGCGCCGCCAGCTTTCCCTTCTTCATGGTACGGCCTCCATTCCATGCCTCATTATTTAGATTTTTGTCTAAATGAATTATACCCGGTTCCGCGCCCCTTGTCAAGCCAAATTGGGGGAAAACCGCCTGAAAAAGCGGGGGATTTTCCCTTGACAACCGTGCTCAAGGCTGATATACTATCTCAGTAAAATAAAGAAGGAACGGGTACCACCGTCCTCACCCCCAGCGTATGGCGAAGGGGTCAACATGGGCATACTGAGATCCGCCGGCTAACGGCGTGGTTTTGGCGTGTTTTTGCAGCGGGTACCCTTCCGGGTGTCCGCGTTTTTCATTTTATATCGCGAACCACGAATGGGAGGTGCTTTCGTATCAGCAACATGAGTCATCAGATCAACGACGAGATTCGGGACCGCGAGGTCCGTCTGATTTCCGCCACCGGCGAGCAGTTGGGCATCCTGTCCACCCGCGAGGCCCTGGAACGGGCCGCTGAAGCGGACCTGGACCTGGTGAAAATCTCGCCCACGGCCAATCCCCCGGTCTGCAAGCTGATGGACTACGGCAAGTACAAGTTCGAGCAGCAGAAGCGGGAGAAGGAAGCCAGAAAAAATCAGCGCGTCGTAGAGATCAAAGAGGTGCGCATGTCCCCGGGCATCGACGTGAACGATTTCAACGTCAAGCTCCGGAACGCTCAAAAATTCCTGTCCGAGGGCGACCGGGTCAAGGTCACCGTCCGTTTCCGCGGCCGCGAGATGGCCCACACCGACATCGGCAGAAAGCTCCTGCTCAAGTTTGCGGAGGACTGCGCCGAGATGGCCACCATGGACAAGGAGCCCAAGCAGGAAGGCCGCCACATGAACATGTTCCTGTCTCCGAAGGTCTCCAAGGACGTCAAAAAGTAACTGAAAGGGAGTCAAACCGATATGGCTAAGATCAAGCTCAAAACCCACAGCGGGGCGAAAAAGAGATTCAACCTGACCAAGAGCGGCAAGGTGAAGCGCGCCCACGCCTTCAAGTCCCACCTCCTCAACGGTCACGGCAAGGATACCAAGCGCAAGCGCGGTCTCCGCGCCGGCGCTTACGCGGATAAGACCAACGAGTCCGCCATCAAGCGCATGATCCCCTATAAATAAGAATCATTTACCATAACATAGGAGGCTAATCGACAATGGCTAGAGTCAAAGGCGCGATGATGACGCGCAAGAGAAGAAATAAGATCCTGAAGCTGGCGAAGGGCTATTGGGGCGCCAAGAGCAAGCACTTCAAGATGGCCAACGAGCAGGTCATGAAGTCCCTGAAGTACGCCTACACCGGCCGCCGCCTGAAGAAGCGTGACTTCCGTTCCCTGTGGATCACCCGTATCTCCGCCGCCTGCAAGATGAACGGCATGAACTACTCTACCTTTATGAACGGACTGAAGAAGGCCGGTGTGGAGATCAACCGTAAAATGCTGGCTGAGCTGGCCGTCAACGACAAGGCCGCTTTCACCGCCCTGACCGAGATGGCCAAGGCCAAGCTGGCATAAATCCCTTCGATCAAAAGCGCCCCGCTCTGTGAGCGGGGCGCTTTTTGAATGGAAAAAGGGCGTGATCCCCGCATGCTGCCGCATATTTGTTTTTCATGGAACATTATAGCAAATTGCCCCGGTGGATGAAACTGTTTTCAGACGCTCCCGGGATACGGCTCCATCCGCCCCACATGGGTGTCGTAAAGCCGGGCCAGGATCTTCAGGTGGTGCTCTTCATCCGCGATGATGCGCCGCAGATTCTCCTGGATGTTGGGGTCGGCGATCCAGCGGAGCTGGGCCTTGTACTTTCGGATGGCCGCCTTCTCCACCTTCACCGCCCCGCGGATCAATGGACCCAGCCGCTGGACATACTGGCTGTACCCCGGCGACCACCAGCTCTTGCGTCCCCCCTGTCCGCTGCCCCATAGCCGGGGGTCCTCCCCCATCTGACGGGCCAGCGTACCGAAAATCTCCAGATGGCGCATCTCCACCGCGCCAATTCCGCGAAAGGCATCCGCCACCTCGGGCAGCTCCGCCGTCACCAAGTGGTCGTATACATACACAGCCACTGCCGACATCTCTGAGTTGCTACCCCCCACATTATCCAGCATAGCTTCGGCATACCGCCGGTTCTTGCCTACCGCCTGTACTGGCGGATAGGGCTCCGGCACACAGTACTCGTCCGCGCTGTATCCATATCCCTCCATGACCATCCTCCTTTTATTTGGTCTCCTCCCTCCATTCCTATGAATTCTCCGGCACGTCCCATACGTGTTCTTCCCTCTGCGCCGTCTTAAATCTAATATTAAAAATTATATTTCATTGTTTTTTATATTGATATTTGGCAAGAGATGGTGGTATACTAAGTCCATCAAGCTTGGATGCAGGTGATTCTTATGGACGAACGCATGGAATATCAGCGCTGCCGCTTTGACCTCCCCCGCCCCAAGGCCCGGCGGCTGCGCGAGGAGAAGGGAAGGGACCCCTATGACGGGCTGCGCCCCTGGTCGGCCGTCACCCACGGCGCCGGCGTGGGCCTGGGCATTCTGGGAGCTGTCCTCCTGCTGCTGCGGACAGTGCAGACCGGTGCGGCCTGGCGGCTGGTCCCCTTTGCCGTCTATGCCGCCAGTATGATCGGCCTCTACACCGCCAGCACCCTTTACCACTGCCTGAATACCGACGTGAAAGGCCGTATTGCCCTGCGGAAGTACGACCACATCTCCATCTACTTTCTCATTGCGGGCAGCTATACCCCCATCTGCCTCATCGCCCTGCCCCCCGCCTGGGGCCGGACCATGACCGCCATTGTCTGGGCGCTGGCCGCAGCCGGCACCGTCATGGCGCTGCTGTGGATCAACGCCCCCCGGTGGGTCACCTCCGGCATTTACATCTTCATGGGCTGGATGGCGGTGTTCATGCTGCCCGCCCTGCTGAAGTATCTGCCCTCCGCCGGCTTTTTCTGGCTGTTTCTGGGCGGCGGCCTCTACACCGTCGGCGGCGTGCTCTACGCCGTCAAGTGGCCCGGACGGAACAACCCCCGCTTCGGCTGTCACGAGATCTTCCACGTCTTTATCCTGCTGGGCAGCATCGCCCACTTCTTCCTCATGTACCGTGTGATCGTTTACCTTTAACACATCAGGAGGATTGTCTTATGGATTCCTATCAACTGACCTGCTGCTCCACTGCAGACCTGAGCGCGGACTACTTTCAGGAGAAATGCATTCCCTACGTCCCCTTCCATGTGCAGATGGACGGGAAGGAGTACCCCGACGACCTGGGGCAGAGCCTTCCCTTTCCCACCTTTTACGCCCGCATCGCCGCAGGGGCCACCCCCACCACCTCCCAGGTGAATGTGGAGGAGTTCAAGGCCTTTTTCACACCTTTTCTGGAGGCCGGGCAGGACATCCTGCATCTGTCGCTATCCAGTGGGCTGTCCGGGGCCTGGCAGTCCGCCTGCATTGCCCGGGATGAACTGGAGGCCCGCTTCCCGGAGCGGCGCATCCGCGTGGTGGACAGCCTGGGGGCCTCCTCGGGCTACGGGCTGCTGCTGGACGCCGCCTGGGAGCGCCGGAAGGCCGGGGCCGGCCTGGATCAGCTGGCCGACTGGCTGGAGGCCCACAAGCTGGAGGTACATCACTGGTTCTTCTCCACCGACCTGACCAGCTATAAGCGGGGCGGCCGCATCTCTCCCACAGCGGCGGCGGTGGGGACTCTGCTGGGCATCTGCCCTCTGCTGAACATGGACCATCTGGGCCGCCTGCTCCCCCGGGAAAAGGTCCGCAGCAAGAGCCGGGTCATCCAGCGCATGGTCCAGAAGATGGCTGAGCACGCCCAAGGCGGCGCAGCCTACTGCGGCAAGTGCTTCCTGTGCCACTCGGCCTGTCCGGAGGACGCTCGGGCGGTAGCCGACCTGGTGGAGGCCCGCTTCCCCAGTCTGGACGGGCGGGTGGTCATCAACAGCGTAGGCACGGTGATCGGCGCCCATACCGGCCCAGGCACCGTGGCTCTCTTCTTCTGGGGTGATAAGCGGACGGATTGACGCGGCAAGCCCCCGGGAGCAATTATGTGCTCCCGGGGGCTTGTTTCATAAGTACCTGCGGGCCGCCGGGCCGCAGGGCAGGATAGGACTTCTCCTTCCGGCACAAGCGGCGGCAGTCCGCGCTCACTCCTCCGGCTCTGCGGCGGACTCTTCCGGGGGCAGCTCTCCCTTTGTACCCACGCAGCGGTTGATGGGGGTTCCCAAGTTGTGGAACTTCTCCTCATAGTCGGTCATCACCCCACAGATACCGTTTTCGTGCAGGTCCCGGGTGACCTCGCCCAGGGCATAGCCCGCCCGTGGGAACTGGAACAGCGACCATTCGAACAGCCCGCTGTTGTCCGTCTTGAAGTGGATCTGCCCCCCGTCGGAGAGCACCTGGCGGTAGAGCCGCAGGAAATTTTCGTGGGTCAGCCGCCGCTTGGCATGGCGGTTGGTGGGCCAGGGGTCGCAGAAATTGAGGTAGATGCGCTCCACCTCGCCGGGGGCAAAAAACTCCGTCAGCCGGGCCACGTCGGCGTCGATGAAAAAGACATTGTTCAATCCGGCGGCCTTGGCCCGCTCCATGGCGATGACCATGGCGTCCGGCACCCGCTCCACCGCCACGAAAAGGACATCCGGCTCCGCCGCCGCCGTCTCGCAGGTGAAGCGGCCCTTGCCGCAGCCCAGCTCCAGGCGCAGTTCACAGCCGGGCGTCCCCTTCTCCCGCCAGCGGCCCCGCCACTGCTGGGGATCGGTCACCAGATAGTCCGCACAGCGCTCCATCCGGGGAATCAGATTGGGCTTTTTCCGCATACGCATCGCGTGGTCTCCTCTCTCTGCTCGTCGTATATCCGGCAGTCAGTGTACCACATTTTTTCTCAGAAGTCGAATCTTTTTCTTGTGCTTTTCCCCCGGCCGTACTACGATAGAGTGGTCCCGATACTTCGAAGTCAGGAGGATTTACCATGAAATACGAAATCATCGGTGAGCCCATGCCCGTGGTGGTCTGCGAGCTGGCCCCCGGCGAGACCATGATCACAGAGAAGGGCTCCATGTGCTGGATGAGCCCCAACCTGGAGATGAGGACCAACGCCGGCGGCGGCCTCGGCAGGGCCTTTGGCCGGATGTTCTCCGGCGAGTCCATGTTCCAGAACACCTACACTGCCCAGGGCGGCCCCTGCCGGATTGCCTTCGCCTCCAGCTTTCCCGGCTCCATCCGGGCGGTGGAGATCGACCCCGCCCGCCCCATCGTGGTCCAGAAGTCCGGCTTCCTGGCCTCCGAGGCCGGGGTAGAGCTGTCCGTCTTTTTTCAAAAGAAGGCGGGCGCGGGCTTCTTCGGCGGCGAGGGCTTCATCCTGCAAAAGCTCTCGGGTCGGGGCACGGCCTTCCTGGAGGTGGACGGCTACGCCGTG
The DNA here is from genome assembly GCF_002320075.1 of Intestinimonas sp. UBA1698. Taxonomy (NCBI): domain Bacteria; kingdom Bacillati; phylum Bacillota; class Clostridia; order Eubacteriales; genus Intestinimonas; species Intestinimonas sp. UBA1698. Next base: position 26,877 of record NZ_DCJO01000008.1, read on the forward strand.
GAATACAACCTGGCTCCCGGCGAGCAGATGGTGGTGGATACCGGCAATCTGGCCATGTGCGACGCCACCTGCTCCATTGATATCCAGGCCGTCAGGGGCGTGAAAAACGTCCTGTTCGGCGGAGAGGGGCTGTTCCATACCATCGTCACCGGGCCGGGCCGGATCGTGCTCCAGACCATGCCGGTCAGTGGCTTTGCCGCGGCGCTGGCCCCCTTCTTCCCCACCGGCAGCAACTGAGCCTGCACGCAATGCGCCCCGCCGGAGCCGGCGGGGCGCTCTTCTCATTCCGCTTCCGTGCGGCGGAACTTCCGGGGCTCCTGTCCCCGGGCCACCCGGGTCAGGCCGTGGATGTGCCGGGAGAGCATCATCAGCGTCAGCGTCAGCACCAGCATTCCGGCCTCGGCACCGCCCAGCCAGAAGGCAGGCAGCACCGCCGCCGCCGGGATGACCAGGGCCCCCACAGGCAGATACCCGGTACTGAGCACCACTGCCAGCCCCAGAATGCAGCTCACGGTCCCCCACAGCGGGAAGGCCAGTACCAGGGCGGCGCAGGTCACTGTCACCCCTTTGCCGCCGTGGAAGCCGCTCCAGAAGGGGAAATTATGGCCCAGGGCCGCGCCCAGTCCGGCGTATAGGACGGCCAGGCGGCCCAGATCAGGAGCCAGCAGCAGACGGCACAGGGCGCAGGCCAGGGCGGTCTTGAGTAGGTCGCCCGCCAGCACCAGGGCCCCCGCCCCCTTTCCCAGCGCACCGGCAATGTTAGCCATGCCTGGATTCCCGCTCCCCAGCGTCCGGGCGCCCCGACCGGTCTTCCATCGGGCCACCACCTCGGCGGTGAGCAGACAGCCGCAGACATACCCTGCGGCCAGGCAGATCAGACGTTCCATCTTCCAGAAGCTCCCTTCTCCCATTCTGAGGGTAGTATATCCCATCTCCCCGGAAAATCCACCTCTTTTTGTAAAATCCGTTGCCTCTCCCCCTGCAAAATGCTATAGTAATGTCTACGGAATAAACCGCCAAGCGGTTTATTCGTGCGGCCACTGCCGAAACCCAAATCAAAAAGAGGTCATCTGCCATGCACAATGAACTGACGCAAAAGGATATCCGCCTCATGCGGGAGGAGCTGGACTACCGCCGCATCCAGCTCCGGCCCAAGCTGCTGGAGGCCGTCAAGGAGGCCCGCGGCTTCGGCGATCTGAGCGAGAACTTTGAGTACAAGGCCGCCAAGCAGGAGAAGAACCGCAACGAAAGCCGGATCCGCTTTCTGGAGAACATGATCCGCACCGCGGTGGTCATCTCCGACCGGGCGGATGCCGACACGGTGGGGCTCTACGACCGGGTGACGGTCTATCTGGAGGACGAGGGCGACGAGGAGACCTATCAGGTCGTCACCACCATGCGGCAGGACGCACTCCACGGCCTGATCAGCAAGGAGTCCCCTCTGGGCAAGGCCCTGCTGGGCAGGCGGGTGGGCGAGCGCTTCCACATTCAGGTCAATGACCGCTACGGTTACGACGCAGTGGTCCGGGCCATCCAAAAGGGGCAGGACGACGGGTCCGTGCCCCTCAGCAGCTTCTGACCATCCGTCCCACGCCAAAACAAAAAAGGGATGCCGCTTGATCAAGCGGCATCCCTTTTTGCGTGCCGTCGTCCGGCGCTGGTCACAGTCCCAGCATCTGGCGGGCTCTTTTTGCTATTTTCGCCCTGAGTGGCTTACATATTCCATCCTCAAAATAACGAAAAAGACACGCAAAATGTCATGGATAAATGAGGCTTCGGTAGTTTGTATGGGTAGCATATTGAGAAATTGAATCTCTGATTCAGAGAGGTGCATAACACCTCTTGATTACCTCAATGCATTGGGGTACAAGGCTGTCAAGGGCGGCGGAGATGGGGCACAGCCGGTGCCTTTATGGCCTTGCGTCCCAATGCTACAAGCGTCATCCAGGAAATCCGTTTCAGAACAGCAAATAAGAACAGGAAAGCCTTGATATTGTTAGCCTTTCAGCAGTTTTCTTGCCCACACAAACTATCGAAAAGCCTTTAATCGCGGGTAAAATTACGTCTTTCAAGGTTCTTTAATTACGTTTTGTGTGTCTCGTTACAGCCGGATAGCCGTACCGCCATCTCAGTTTCAGCATATCCACAAAGTTCATACCGTTCCACCCCGCCACCAGGGACAATGGCAGAAAAATGGTGGTAACGATGGCGAGGGTCTTCATAATTCGGTTCTGTCGGATGTCGATCTCAGCCTGGAACAGCTCCCGTACCTGCAGAACGTATTCCCGCAGCGTCCGGGCGGCCTCATCCCTCAGACGGCCGCTCTGCTTTTCCACCATCCGAAACATTCGTAGCTCATTTTCGCAAAAATACCCGTTCTCATCCTCCAGCAGCGCGCAGACCATATCGTCCAATTGGATATCATACTGGACCCACTCGGTCAATTCCTGCGCAGTGCCGTCATTCCGGGATCGAACACCAGGACCGGCCCTCCAGCGACGTCAGAGTCCGGCCAATCCGGTATTGATACATAATGCTCCTCCCTTTGATTCAGACCCCCGAACCCGGGCACCGCAGCGGTCGTTGCTTCGTTTCAGATTATGTGCGAACTTTTATGCCTTCAGCAGATCCCCCAGAAGCTCCTTTTCCGCGAACAAAGCCGCAGCGCCTCCGGTGTGGAGGAATACTGCCGTGCTGCCCTTTGGAATTTTTCCGGTGTGCAGATAGTCCAGCATTCCGGCAAGTCCCTTTCCGGTGTAAACAGGGTCCACCACCAGCCCCTCTTTTCTGGCCAGGATACGGATCGCCTCGTTGGATGCTTCGTTGGGCTGCTCATATCCCGGCAGATAGTAGCCAGGGTCGATGTGCAGGTCCTCCCGCTGTACCCGAAGCCCATCCGGCGCACCGAGCAGAGATAAGGTGCCATTGGCCAGGCGAACAATGTCATCCGGATAATCGGGACCCTTTTTATTGACGTTTATGGAGATGATCTCCGTATCAGAACCCAAAAGCGCGCGGGCAGCCTGAAGTCCGGCCAGCGTGCCGCCGGAACCGGTGGCGTGGAACAGGTAATCGGCGTGCAGCCCCAGGGCTGTCATCTGGCTCTCCAGTTCTATGAATCCTTCCACAAAGCCCACTGAGCCAAGCTCCGTCGCACCGCCCACAGGAATATCCCAGCAGATATGCCCCTGTTGGATGAGCTGCTGCCGATAGGCTTCTCCTGTGGCAGCGTTTCGTTTTTTCAGTTCCTCTACGGACTCGCCCTCCCGGCGGCTGGTAATATGGATCTCGGCGCCGTAAAGCCGGTCCAGCAGCATGTTGCCCCGCAGGTCCTCTTCACTGGGATCGATCAGCGCGTAAAGGAAGAGCACCGGCTTCACGCCGCAGCGGCAGCAGGCGCCGGCGGTCTCCATGGCGTGATTGGATTGAGTTGCGCCGTAGGTGAATGCGTATTCTGCCCCGGCCGCTTTCGCAGCGCCCAGAATATACTCCAGCTTCCGGATCTTGTTGCCGCCAAACAGGCTGACGCCGCTGAAATCCTCCCGCTTGATGTACAGGTTTACGCCGGTCTCCTGGGAAAGCGTCTCCAGCTTGTGCAGCGGTGTGGGGTAAAATCCCAGGGAAACCTTAGGAAATTTAGAGAAAAGCTCATGCACCTTTGTATTATCCAAACGAATACCTCCCCAACCTCAGGTATCCATAACGGCTCCATCGCTGGACAGCCGGGTGACCACCTTTCTGCGTTCGAAGGGGAACCGGGCCTCAGCGTCGTCGATCAACTCAATACCCAAACCGGGCTTATCCGGGACCAGCAGGAAGCCCTGCTCGCATACCGGCATTTCCTTCACGATATCGCAGGCGCGGAATACGGATGCGTTGGTCTTATCATAGACAAACCGGGCGTGTGCCGCCTGATCGTTGGGGTCCGGGTACTCCTGAATGGTGAAACAGGGGGTCGCGGCGTCCATCTGAATGCAGGCGGCAGTGGCCACAGGGCTCAGCGGGTTATGGGGAATGATCCCCAGCTGGTTAGCCTCTGCAATGGCAGAAATTTTCTTTGCACCGGTAAAGCCACCGCAGAGTCCGATGCTGACCCGCAGATAGTCCACACCGCAGCGCCGCACCAGCATCTCATATTCCTGAGGCGTATGGATTCGCTCGCCGGTGGCCAGAGGGATCCGGATCTTGGAGGCTACCAGCGCCATCGCGTCAAAGTTGTCAGGGATAAGCGGATCCTCATAGAACATGGGCAGGAAGGGCTCCAGCTGCTGAGCCAGGGCAATGGCCTGTGCGGGGTTCATGCGCCGGTGGTTTTCGATGCACAGGTCCACATCGTTGCCCAGCGCTTCCCGGATCTTTCCGATCCGCTCCGCACCGCCGCTGATCATAGAGGCATAGGTTTCAAAGTACGGCTCGGAGCGGGGCTCGTCCAGGAAGGGAGACAGGTGGCCGACAGCGGTAAATCCCTTTTCCTTTTCTGCCAGACAGTTGTCCAGTAGCTCCCCGAAGCTCTTTCCAGAGACATGGGAGTAGACCCGGATCTTGTCCCGGCACTTTCCGCCCAGCAACTGGTAGACAGGGACTCCCAGTGCCTTACCTTTTATATCGTAGAGTGCGATATCAATGGCACTCAGCGCTCCCATTACTGCAGCACCCCGGAAATGGAAGCAGCGGTACATATACTCCCAGTGGTGCTCGATATCCATGGGGTTCTTTCCAATCAGATATTCCCGAAAGGACTCAATCACCTCTCCCGAGGACAGAAGAAAGCCCCAGTCGCCAGACTCGCCCAGACCCGTGATCCCTTCATCGGTAAAGACCTTGACAAACAGAAACTTATTGACCGGGATAACTTTTACATCAGTGATTTTCATCTTGCTCTCCTTCTCATTGTGTCTGTTCCATGGCAGCCTTGATAAAAGCGGGAGCTTTCCGGCATTTTTCTGTGGTAACCGTGCAGGGGGAGAACCGCAGCCCCTGGGCCTGGGGCACCACATAGATATGCTGATCCATCAGGATTCGGGCGGTCTCCACAGGGTTTTTGCAGGGAATGGCCACAAAATAGCCGTACTGATAGGGGCAGATTTCCAGGCTGGCCTCCTTCGCCGCAGCGCAGAAGGTCCGTCCCCGGTTGGTAATGGTGTTTCGGAACACGGCCCGCTCCTGACTGACCCGCTCACGAATCTCCGGGTTCAGGTTGATGTCCACCAGGATCTTTTGTGCCATGTGAATCGCATTGGACCAAGTGGAACGGGAGGAATAGGACATCGCCTGCTTGAAAACAGCAGCGGATTCCGCAGTCGAGCCCAGGCATACCAGTGCGCCGCAGCGCATGCCGCACATGGTGTAGCTTTTGGACATGCTGAAAATCAACAGTGTCATGGTGTTGGCAGGCATGTCAAAAATGGCGTCAAAGATCTCCCGGCTTTCTTCAAAGCTGCCGGCAAAGTCGATGTAGGACACATCCAGGCAGAAGGTCAGGTTTTTATCCGGATTGGCTGCGGCATGCTTTTTCAGAATGGCAACAGTCTGTTCCATTTCCTGCTTTGTCATGGAGTAGCCCGTGGGATTGTTGGCTGGGGTGTTCAGAATCATCAAAAGCTGCTCCTGCACGGCCAGAATCTCTCCGATAGCCCGATCCATACCTTCCAGATTAAAGGTGTTTTCCCGGTTAAACATATCAAAGGTAACCATTCTGCGGCCATGCTCTTCGCAGATGTTTTTGTAGGGTCCCCAGATCCAGTTGGTGGTCAGCAAGGCGTCTCCAAAGTTCAGGAAGTTCCAGATCGCGTGGCGCAAAGCGCCGCATCCACCGGGGGTGGCCACAGACTCCACATAAAACCGGTCCAGACACTTACCGAACAGAGATATCTGCACGGCCTCGTTAAATCCCTTGATGCCTGCAATGGGGGCATAGCTGCATATGTCCTCGACCGGCATCTGGCGGATCATCCGCTCCACAGTAGGAAGTACCATAAGCTTCCCGTCGTCATCCAAGCACTCACCCAAGGTGGCGTTGATGACAGCGTCCTCGCCCAGAGCGGCAGCATCCGCTTTGGCCCTCTGGGACGCGGTAAAAATCTGATCCGGCGCATACTGACGGATGGCATGGGATGCAAGAGTTACATAATCCACAAGGTTCCTCCTTTCACATTTCCGGGTCCAGTCTCGGGGGTACGGGACGGTCGGTATAAGCCATCATTTCGTCTATGTCTCCGGGGAAGGGTTGGAAAGAAAATTGCGGATTCTCTTCTAGGTATTTCATTGCATAGGCCGCATAGGCGGCCACGCCGTAGGGCAGCGCGTCCGTATCCAAGTCAAACTGTGGATTGTGGAGCCCCTGGGTCGTCCCCTTCTCCGGGCAGCCGGTACCCAGCAGCCCCATCATGCCGGGGTAGTAGCTGCAGAGCACGCCGAAACTCTCCGAGCTCATTTCCGGCTCCTTTTCCGCGATCTGCGTGATCTCGGGAAACACTTCCCGAAAAGCGCTCCGCGCCAAAGCCGCAGCCTCCCGGTGGTTGAGCTGTGCCATGCTGGGACCGGTGAAAACCCCAAACTCCGCCTGACAGCCGTACAGGTCGGCGTTGGCTGTAATGATCTGGCGCAGTTTTTTCTTAAATCGGCTTCCGGATTTCGAATTGTAAAACCGGCAGGTGCCCTTGAATTCCAGCCGCTGCGGAACGATGTTTCTCTTTGCGCCGCAGTGGACACTTCCAATATTTACAGTAAGAATATCCTGCGGAGGAATGCACTTCATTCGGAAGGTATTCAGATCGTTTGCAATGGCCACGAAGCAGTCCAGAGGGTTATTGGCCAGATCCGGCCGGGAGCCGTGGCCGCCCGTCCCGGTAAGGGCAATTTCAAAGTTTACGTTTCCTGCATGTCCGGGACCTTCCTCCAGCCAGATAGAACCGGTAGGCAGGTCGGGAGCCACATGGAGACCGACGCAACTGTCGATTCGGATCTTCTTACTTTGGATGTACTTCAAAATATAATAGTAGTTGCAGCCGCCCTCTTCGCCGCGCTCAAACAGCAGATAAACTCTGCCTCGAAGGGTGGCGTCACCCTGGCGCAGTTGCTTCAAAACGCCGGCCGCACCGAGCAGCATGGCCATGTGGGCATCGTGGCCGCACATATGGGACACACCGGGCACGGCGCTTTGATAGGCCCTCGAAAATGTTCCATTGGTTTCAGACTCCTGTATGGGCAGCGCGTCGCAGTCCGCCCGTAACAAAACATGGGGGGCGTCCGGTGCGTTGGCGTCAGCCCAGTCCAGATGTGCCAAAATACCTCCATCGGGGATCACCGTAAAAGGGATGTCGCTCTTTTGCAATTGAGCCGCGATGGCGGCCATTGTGGACTGTTCTCTGGCGGAAAGCTCGGGTGCGCAGTGAAAATATTTCCGCAGCGCCAGAACCTCTGTCTGGCAGGCCAGACTCAGTTCTCGAATTTTTTCAGCTTCCATAATACCTCCCTCGCCCGTTTCCGGGGCGGAACCTCCCGCGGAATGGGCGGGTTTTCATCGACAGAAAAAGAAAACGGAGTGTTCAATGGATTCTGAACACTCCGAATGTCTTACGATGTGATCGGTATGATATTCTGATTGTTGCAGACCTGTTAAGCTTTTGCAACGCCTTTTTTCTTGTCCTTGGCGGATTTGATCATGGGAATAACGATGAACGCCAGGGAGATGACCAGCAGCGCACAGCTCAAGGGTCTGGTCACGAAAACAGCCAAATTGTTGTGAGAGAACACCATGCTCTGAATCCAGTTGCTTTCCATCATCTTGCCGAGAATGGAGGCAAGGATGAGGGGAGACTGCGGAATGTGGAACTTGTTAAAGAAGTAGCCAATCAGGCCAAAGGCGATAATCACATAAATATTGAAGATGTTGTTCTTAACAGCAAAGGCGCCGGTGACACACAGAACGATCACAATACCGCTGAGGATCTCCCGCTTCATACGCAGAACAGCGGTGGCGAATAGACTGGTGTAGCCAATAGCCAGAGGCAGCATGATAATGTTGGACAGCAGGAAGCCCAGCACGATCATGTAGGCCACATCAGGAGTGTTGTTGAACAGTGCGGGGCCGGTACGCAGACCCTGAATGGTCAGCGCGCTGAGGAACAGTGCTGAGGAAGAGTTGCCGGGAATACCCAGGGACAGCAGCGGCACCATGGAGGAGCCTACAACGGAGTTGTTGGCGCATTCGGGAGCGGCGATACCCTGAGGCACACCGGTACCAAATTTCTTGTTGGGATTACTGGTGACCGCTTGGTTATAGGCCATAAAGATGGCCATAATCATGCCGGCGCCGGGGACGATGCCAATAATGTTGCCGATGACGGTGGACTGTGCCCAGGTAGGAAGCAGTTCCCTGCATTCCTTCCAGTTGGGCAACTCCACCTTGGTTATCTTATTCTTTTGTTCCTTTAGGGCGGCGATAATCTCGTTGCCGTGGAAGCTCTCAAACAACTCCATAATGGAGGTGATACCAAACAGACCGATCAGCATGGGCACCAGAGAGATCCCGTCCTGCAGGTACATGTTGCCAAAGGTAAAGCGGGCGGAGCCGGTCTGGGGGTCCATGCCGATACAGCCGATCAGCAGGCCAAAGGCAATGGCAATGATGCTCTTGCCAACGTTCTCACCGGCCATACCCACGACGGAGGCAAAGCCCAGAACCGTCAGCATGAAGTATTCGGGAGGGCCGAAGCGCAGGGACTGCTGTGCCAGGAAGGGGCACAGGGTCAGAAGCACAATGGCCGACACCATGCCGCCAACCCAACTGGACATGGTGGCAATACCCAGAGCCTTGCCCGCACGGCCCTGCTGCGCCATGGGGTAGCCATCAAAGGCGGTAACGGAAGCGGAAGCCGTTCCGGGGATCTTTAGAAGGATAGCAGGGATAGAGCCGCCGCAGGCGGAGGCACAGTAGATACCGATCAGCAGGCCCATAGCCAGCTCCGTATCCATACCAAAAGTCATGGGCATCAGGACCGCCATGGTGATGGAGTCATTCAGACCGGGCAGAGAGCCGACCATCAGGCCAATAATGGTACCTAACAGGATACCGATCAAAGCGGGGGCAGAGCACAGGGCGCCCAGACCCGCAACAATGTTATTCAGCATACTAAAATCCCCCCGTTAAAAATCAAGGAAGAGCATCGGAAGGGGAACCTTCAGAATGATCTTGAAGAGCACGAAAATAACCGCGACCGCGATGCAGGCGCACAGGCCGATCACCGGCAGTTTCCGATAGTTCAGCAGCAGCATGATGCAGGCGCACAGCAGCAGCGTGGGAATGATGTAACCGATTCTGGGCAGCAGGATGGTGTACAACAGAATCATCAGCAGCAGAAGCAGCGCCTTCTCTACGCGCAGACCTTCAAAGTGAGTCGTCTTTTTCTTGGTGACCAGGATTTGAAGAATTGTAACAGCCACACCGATCAGCATAAGAACGGCACAGATTCGGGGAAATGTAGCGGCAGATTTCGGCTTAATGGACTCGGCCTTTATCAGCACAAAGATTCCAAGCGCGGCCATTACTACAGGCAGGGATAGTTCAAGAAGAATATCCTTCTTTTTCATATGCAATCCTCCAGGGATAAACTCGTGCGGAATCGGGCGTCGCCGCCCCCAACCGGAAGCTAAAAAGCTTCCTGTTGGGGGCCTTGCCAATCAATCACTGATTCATGAAAGCGACAACGTCGGCTAGGGCCGCGCTGGCATCCCGAGCGTACTGCTGGAACTCTTCAGCACCCATGTACAGATAGGGGATTCCAGCCTGCTCCATGGAGTCGATGAAGGCCTGAGACTGAGCGACCTCTTCAAAGACGTTCTTCAGCGTTTCGAACTCAGCGTTGGGAACGCCGGCGGGGCAGGCGAAGCCACGGAAGGCGCCGTCAACCAGGGGAACGCCGCACTCGGTATAAGTGGGTACATCGGGGACCTTGTCAGAACGCTCGGACAGAGCAATGGCCAGAGCCTTGACGGTACCGTCGTTAATGGCGTCAATGATCTCGCCTAGGGGGAAGATAGCGGCGTCGGTATGGCCGCCGATCAGCTCCTGCTTCTGGGTGGGAGCGCTGTCGCAGTGGATGTAGGCAAAGTCGGCGCCGGTAGCCATCTGGATCTTAACACCATCGAGGTGATGGGCGGTCATAGCCCCGGAGGTAGAAACGTTGATGGTCTTCTCCTTGGCGGCGGCGATCAGCTCTTCAAAGGTGTTGTAGGGGGAGTTGGCGGGAACCAGAATCACTTCGGGATCGAAGCAGACGCAGGCAAGAGGCTTGAAATCCTCCAAGACGAAGTCCACTTCCTTCAGCTGGGGGTTGTTTACGACGGAGCTGGTGTAGGCCAGCAGAGTGTAGCCATCGGGAGCAGAGTTCTTAACGGTGGTCTGACCAACAGCGCCGCCGCCGCCGCTGACGTTCTGCACGATTACGGAGTGACCATTGAAGCTCTTGCCGATGGCATCGGTCATCAGGCGGGTGGTCAGGTCAACGCCGCCGCCGGCGTCGTAGGGAACGACCATAGTGATGTCCTTGGTGGGAAACTCAACGGGAGCAGTGCTCTCAGCGAGAGCGCCGCTCGGAGCAGGAGCAGGAGTGCTTGCAGGGGGCTTGGCGCCGCATCCGGAAAGGACAGAGATAGCCAGAACAGCAGTGCAAGTCAGTGCTAGAATTCTTTTCTTCATAGTCTTTCTCCCTTTTTATTTTTTTACAAAGCCTTAACGGCATTTGTAAGTCGATGGAGCGCTTCCTCGACCGTGGAACGAGGAGCGGCGATGTTCATACGCGCATAGCCCTCGCCCTCGGGGCCGAAGGACATACCGCTGTTAAAGCCTAGCTTGGCAATTTCAACCAGCCACTTATCCAAGGCTTTCTGACTTTCAAATCCCAGACCGCGGCAATCCAGCCACAGGAGATAGGTGCCTTCGGCGTGGGTGACTTCAATTCCGGGAACATCCTTCAGGGTCTGCTCCACCAGATCCCGGTTCTTTTCCAGATAGGCCACGAGCTGATCCGCGTAGTAATCGCACTGCTCATAGGCAGTATAGAAAGCAATGGTACCGCAGATGTTCTCGCCGATGGCCTTATTGTTCACCAGCATCTCGTGAACGGCGCTCTTCAGAACAGGGTTGGAGGCAATAAACGCAGCCGTCCGGAAGCCGGGCACGTTAAAGGTCTTGCTGGGGTTCATAAAGGACACGGTGATCTCCGCGAATTCAGGACAGATGCTGGCGAAGGGGATATGCTTATGGCCGCTGTAGACGACATCCTGATGAATCTCATCCGCAATGACCGTCACATGATGCTTGATGCACAGCTTGCCCATACGGGTCAGTTCTTCTCTGGTGAACACTCGCCCGGTGGGGTTCTGGGGGTTACAGAGAATAAATAGCTTGGTCCGATCATCGCTGAGCATCCGCTCCAGTTCTTCCCAGTTGACCTCAAACCGGCCGTTCACATTCACCAGAGCGTTGCGCAGCAGATGCCGGCCATTGTGATCGGACAGATCCTTGAAGGGCGGATAGCAGGGAGTCTGGATCACGATGTTGTCACCGGGCTGGCTCAGTGCCCTGACAGCACAAATCACACCGCCGATTACACCGGGAGAGTACTCAACCCAGGACGGATCTACATCCCACCCAAAACGAACCTTCTGCCATCTGGCACCGGCCTTCTTCAGCCGCTCGCTGTTGAAGGTATAGCCGTAGACGCCCTCCTGCATACGGGCCACCACAGCGTCAACGACAGGCTGGGGACACTTGAAATCCGTGTCCGCAATCCACATAGGGATTACATCCGGTCCGTACTGGCTGTACTTCTTGGCGTCGGTTCCTCTGCGTTCGACATATTCATCGAAATCATGTACCATTTCCACAGTTACCACCTCTGTAATTTCCGCTGTTCAGCATATAGTCCGCAAGGCAGCTTGTATACTAAATTTACTTTCTACCGAAGCCTCGTATTTTAATGCCCAGGGAATGTTATCCTCAAATTTGCTGCCATGCAGTTTACAGGCTTTGGCGGTGACGGTGGTTTCATATTCAAGCTTGTCATTCAGGATGTCCTTCCTTGTTTTTTTCCAAATTTTTCTCTTGGCCCGCTTTTTGGTATACCATCGTTGCAACTATACCACCTCAAAGCTATGGTTGTAAAGGTGTTTCTGTTTATTTCTACATTTTACCCAATTTTTTCAATGCATTTTTTGAGGAAACCACAAAATTCGTGTTCTATCTTCCATTTCATTTTTCGGTATGCTATAATTCTAATGGTATACCAATAAAGTGGTTTTCCCATCTGCAGCGCGGTGGCGACGAGCAGCAGGGCCCTCTCCCATTGCCGCACCCCATTCTTTGCTTTTTGGCCCAAATTGGAATGCCACGCGCCGTTTCCCCGCCTCCGTTCCCGGCGGCATCATATCCTGAACATGTTAGAAAGAGGTCAATATGCTTACACAACAGCTTTCTGATTTCCTTCACGGCCTGCGCTATCAGGACCTCCCTGAGCAGGCCGTGGACAGCGCCAAAATGTGTGTGGAGGACCTGATCGGCGTGGCTTTTGCCGGCTCGGTCCTGCCCCAGGGCAAAATCTGGAGGCGTTACATTTCCCAGCAGCCCCAGCGCCCGGAGGCTACCGTCTGGGACGGCCGCCTGAGCCGTTTCTCCTGCGAGAACGCCGCCGCGCTGAACGCCGCTTATTCCCATGTCATCGACATGGATGACGTCCATAATTCCTCCATCACCCACCTGGGCGTCGTCACCATCCCCACCGCCCTCGCCGTCGGTCAGAAGCACCACAGCTCAGGCCGCGAAATCCTGGCCGCCATCGCCGCCGGCTATGAGGCCGGCGCCCGCATCGGCGAGGCGATCAACCCCGGCGCCTATCACTACTGGCATACCACGGGAGTGGTGGGGAGCTTCTCCTCCGCGGTGGCCGCCGGCAAGCTGTTGGGTCTGACCCCCGAGCAGTTCCTGAGCGCTATGGGCTCCGCCGGCACCCAGTCCGCGGGCCTCTGGCAGTTCATCCAGGACGGCGCCATGAGCAAGACGCTCCATACCGCCAACGCCACCCTGTGCGGCATCCGTTCGGCGGAGCTGGCCGCCCTGGGCTTTACGGCCGCGCGTGACATCCTGGGCGGCGAGAGGGGCTTCCTGGGCGCCATGACCGCCGACCATCACCCCGAGGCCCTGACCCGCGGCCTCGGAAGCCAGCCCTATCAGATCCAGACCAATTCCTTCAAGCCCTACGCCTGCTGCCGTCACACCCACTCTGCCGATTATTGTGTAGAGCTGCTGAAAAAGAAATACGCCCTGGACCCGGCGCGCATCGTCCGGATCACCGACTACACCTATCAGGTGGCCAAGGACAACGTGGATGCGCCCGCCCCCGCCACACCCTACGGTTTCAAATTCAGCGTCCAGTACTGCATCGCCGCTGCCTTCCTCTACGGCAGCCTGACCGACGAGGTGTTCTCCGCCGACAAGACCAACGCCCCCGCCGCCCGCGCCCTGATGGACAAGGTCACCGTGGTGGTGGACCCCGCCCTGGAGGGTCTGTATCAAGCCGACCACAACCAGTGGCCGCACCGGCTGGAAGTGGAGCTGGACGACGGCACCCGGCTGATCCAGCAGATGGAATACCCCTTTGGGGACTTCAACAACCCCTTTACCTGGGACGACGCCCACACTAAGTTTTTTGCCGTGACCAAAGGCATCCTTCCGAGGGTCGAGGCAGAGGAACTCACCCGCCGCATCGCCGCTCTGGAGGAACTGAACGATATCAACGACCTTTTCTCTCTCCCCTGTGCCGCCGTCGTCTGACGGCCCGCCGGCTGATCGGTCCGCGTGGGTATACCATCACTATCCTCACAGAATGACCGTATCCGATCGGAACATCGGAGAAAAGGAGTGTAGTTTATATGAATCCCAATGAGGAACTGATCCGCGCATCCGTCCACGACGCCGTTATCCGTGCCGTCACGGAGATCTCGGCGGACGCCAAGGGCCTGCTGGAAGACGCGCTGGCCCGTGAGACCAACGAGACGGCCAAAAGCATGCTCTCTTCCATGGTGGAGAATCTGTCCATCGCCAAGCAGGCCGACAAGGCGGTATGCCAGTCTCCCGGTTACCCCACCGCCTGGCTGACCTACGGGGACGAAAATATGCCTCACTGCGTCAAGGATGCCATTGCCGGGGCCGTGGCCGAGGCCACCAAGAAAGGCTATCTGCGCCCGAGCATGGTGGACCCGTTGACCCGCGTCAACTCCGGCAACAACACCGGCAAGGGCGTGCCCAACATCGAGTATGAATATGTCCCCGGCCAGAAGTATGTGGATTTCATCATCAGCTTCAAGGGCTGCGGGGCGGAGCTGGGCAACGCCATGCAGATCATGACCACCGCCAAGCTGGGCAAGAACCTGTCCGGCCTGAAGCGCTTCATTCTGGAGACCGCCATCAACGCCGGCGGCAAGCCCTGCCCCCCCTACGGCATCGGCATCGGCATCGGCGGTCAGATGGACGTGGCCGCCAAGCTGAGCCGCAAGGCCATCTCCACCCGCCGCTGGGACGATGTGAATCCCGATCCCGAGCTGGCCACCCTGGAGACCGAGCTCAAGGACGCCATCAACTCCCTGGGTCTGGGCGCCGCCGGCACCGGCGGCGACACCGTCTGCCTGGCCCTGAAGATGGAGCGCGCCCACACCCACACCGCCATCGCCCCGGTCTGTATCAACTTCCACTGCTGGGTCGCCCGCCGGGCCGGCATCCGAATTCATGATGACGGACACGTGGAAAAGCTGTTATAATTGGGAGCGAAAGGAGATTGCATCATGGCTACCTATCATCTGTCCACCCCTCTGCAGGAGGAGGATATGCGCAAGCTGGTCATCGGCGACGTGGTCTATCTGACCGGCCACATTTTTACCGCCCGTGACATGGCCCACCTGAAAATCCGCGGCCTTCTGGAGGAGGGCCGGCCTCTGCCCAAGGACTTCACCGGCGCCGCCGTGTTCCACGCCGGACCCGTAGCTCTGAAGAACGAGGACGGCTCCTGGCGTCTGAACGTCATCGGCCCCACCACCTCCATCCGCATGGAGCCCTACGCCGATGTGGTGGGCAAAATGGGCATCCGGGCCGTCATTGGCAAGGGCGGCATGGCCGAGGACACCGTCCGGGCCTGCAACGCGTATGGATATGTCTACCTGCAGGCGGCGCCCGGCTGCGCTGCCAAGCTGGCCCAGGGCGTGGAGAAGATCAACGACGTGACTTGGTTCGAGCTGGGCATGCCGGAGGCCATCTGGGACCTCCAGGCCAAGGAGTTCGGCCCCCTGGTGGTAGGCATGGACACCCACGGCGGCAGCATCT
This sequence comes from Intestinimonas sp. UBA1698, assembly GCF_002320075.1. Taxonomy (NCBI): domain Bacteria; kingdom Bacillati; phylum Bacillota; class Clostridia; order Eubacteriales; genus Intestinimonas; species Intestinimonas sp. UBA1698. Next base: position 42,250 of record NZ_DCJO01000008.1, read on the forward strand.
ACGCCAGCCTGAAGCAAGCGGCCTTCGAAAAAATTGACGCCCTTTATCCGGCGTAATGTAAGGAGAGATCACACAATGGAATACCGCATCGAGCGCGACAGCATGGGTGAGATGCAGGTCCCGGCGGACCGCTACTGGGCGGCCCAGACCCAGCGGAGTTACCAGAACTTCAAGATCGGCACCGAAAAGATGCCTGTGGAGATCGTCCACGCCTTCGGCATTTTGAAGAAGGCCGCCGCCATGGCCAACCACGGCCTTGGCAAGCTGGACGACGCCAAATTTCAGGCGATCTGCGCCGCCTGCGACGACGTGATCGCCCACAAGCTGGACGACCACTTCCCCCTGGTGGTGTGGCAGACGGGCTCCGGTACCCAGAGCAACATGAACGTCAACGAGGTGGTGGCCAACCGCGGCAACGAGATTGCGGGCGGGAAGCTGCTCCACCCCAATGACCATGTGAACATGTCCCAGAGCTCCAACGACACCTTCCCCACCGCCATGCACATCGCGGCTGCGGTGGAACTGGAGGACAAGCTCTTCCCCGCGCTGGATGCCCTGGCGGCCACCTTCCGCCGACTGGAGGCGGAAAACGCCGACGTGGTGAAGTCGGGCCGCACCCATCTTCAGGACGCGGTGCCCATCACCCTGGGCCAGGAGATCAGCGGCTGGCGGAATATGCTGGAGAAGGACCGGGCCATGCTGGAGCTGGCCCTTCCCGGCCTGCACGAGCTGGCCCTGGGCGGCACCGCCGTGGGCACCGGCCTCAACGCCCCCGCGGGCTTTGCCGAGGACGTGGCCAAGGCGGTCAGCGAGCTGACCGGCAAGCACTTCGTTACCGCCCCCAATAAGTTCCACGCCCTCACCAGCAAGGACGAGCTGGTCTTTGCCCACGGCGCTCTGAAGGCGCTGGCCGCCGACCTGATGAAGATCGCCAACGATGTGCGTTGGCTGGCCTCCGGCCCCCGCTGCGGCCTGGGCGAGATCCGCATCCCGGAAAACGAGCCCGGCTCGTCCATCATGCCTGGCAAGGTCAACCCCACCCAGTGCGAGGCGGTGACCATGGTGGCCGTTCAGGTCATGGCCAACGATGTGGCCGTGGGCCTGTCTGCCAGCCAGGGCAACTTCGAGCTCAACGTGTTCATGCCGGTGTGCATCTACAACTTCCTCCAGTCCGTCCGCCTGCTCACCGACTGCATGACCTCCTTTAACCAGAACTGTGCCCAGGGCATCACCGCCGACCGGGAGAAGTGCCGTCACAACCTCTACAACTCCCTGATGCTGGTCACCGCCCTGAACCCCTACATCGGCTATGACAACGCCGCCAAGACCGCCAAGCTGGCCCACAGGGAGAACATCTCCCTGAAGGAGGCCTGTGTGAAGCTGGGCTTCCTGACGGCGGAGCGGTTCGACGAGGTATTCCACCCCGAAGAGATGGTGTAAGGCCCCGCCGCCAAACTCCACCCACATTGAGAAAGGAAGCATCGACTCATGGATGAAATCAGTCAGAAGTCTCTGGACCTCCACTATGCCCTGCACGGCAAGATCGAGGTCATCGCCCGGAAGCATGTGGAGACCCGGGAGGACCTGTCCCTCCTGTATACCCCCGGCGTGGCCCAGCCCTGCCGGGAGATCCAGGCCGACTATGACAAGTCTTTCGACCTGACCCGCCGGAGCAATCTGGTGGCCGTCATCACCGACGGCTCCGCCGTGCTGGGTCTGGGCGATATCGGTCCCGCGGCCGGCATGCCCGTCATGGAGGGCAAGTGCGCCCTCTTCAAGGAGTTTGGCGACGTGGATGCCATTCCCCTGTGTGTGGACACCAAGGACGTGGACAAGCTGGTGGAGACCATTGCGCTCCTCTCCAAGAGCTTCGGCGGCATCAATCTGGAGGACATCGCCGCGCCCCGGTGCTTCGAGGTAGAGCGCCGCCTGAAGGAGACCTGCGACATCCCCGTGTTCCACGACGACCAGCACGGCACCGCCATCGTGGTGGCCGCCGCCATGCTCAACGCCATCAAGGTCACCAAGAAGCAGATGGGGCAGGTGAAGATCGTCATCAACGGCGCCGGCGCTGCCGGCATCGCCATCGGCAAGCTGCTCATCCAGATGGGCTTCGGCAACGTGGTGATGTGCGACATCCACGGCATCATCTGTGAGGGCGACGCAGGACTCAATCCCGGCCAGGAGGAGATCTCCCATATCTCCAACCGAAACCATGAGCACGGCACCCTGGCCGACGCGCTGAAGGGGGCCGACGCCTTTGTGGGCGTGTCCCGGCCCGGCCTGGTCACCGCCGAGATGGTGGGCACCATGAACCAGGGCATCGTCTTCCCCATGGCCAACCCCGTGCCTGAGATCATGCCCGACGAGGCCAAGCGGGGCGGCGCGGCGGTGGTGGGCACCGGCCGCAGCGACTTTCCCAACCAGATCAACAACGTGCTGGTCTTCCCCGGCGTATTCAAGGGAGCTCTGATGGTCCGGGCCACCGACATCACTGAGGGCATGAAGATCCGGGCCGCCCACGCGCTGGCCGACCTGATCCCTGCCGATCAGCTCTCTCCCGAATATATCATTCCCTCCGTTCTGGACAAGTCGGTGGCCGAGGTCGTGGCCAAGGCCGTGGCCGACGAGGCCAAGGAGCAGGGCATCGCCCGTATCCGCTGAAGCATCGAATAAGGAGGATCTCACCATCCACATCGCCCCAATGAAGTTTTCTGATGGTCTGCCTCCCAAGAAGCATTTCTCTATGCGAGGGCAATTTCATCCATGCTGCGCCTTTACGGTATCCTATCAGCCGGCCTTCCGCCCTTCCCCGGTCCCATGCCAAAACATATCCGTAAGTTTTCCGTCGGTTTTTACGGCCTTCTCCCTTTCTTTTCAAGAAAAAGTATGGTATACTTTTAAAGATTGATTTTGTTTGAAAAAATATGTTGAGGATGTGATCCGGTATGGGAACGCCCGCGAAAGCCAATGGAGGTGGCGGTCGTTATTATGAGCACGTCATTGACAGTATCAAGGGCATGATTGCCCGAGGCGAACTAAAGTGCGGAGAAAAGATCCCTTCGGAACGGGATCTGGCCGAGCGGTTCAACGTCAGCCGGGTTCCAATCCGGGAGGCGCTGAAGATCCTGGAATACATGGGGATTCTGGACAGCAGCCGAGGAGACGGCACCTATGTGCGCAACATCACCGTCGAGGATCTGATCGGCAAGATGGACTTTGCGGTCACGGCCACGGCGGACACTCTGATGGATCTGCTGGAGCTCCGAATCAGTCTGGAGACCTTTGCCGCTTATTATGCCGCCCTGCGGCGCACCGACGAGGATATCGACGCCCTGCGGCAGACCATTGTGGACATGCGGGAGGCTAAAAAGCTCCCTCATATGGACGATGCCGGCATTCAGCACCTGCGGCAGCTCTCTCATCAGTTCCACCGCTGTCTGGTGCATGCGGCGCACAATTCGGTGCTCTCCAGCGTCTATGAGAACCTTTACGAGCTGTTGGATATCTCCCGCCAGTTTACCACCAACAGCAGCGGCTTCTCCTACAACTCTATTCTGGCCCACGAAGCGGTCTTCAACAAAATCATCCAAAAGGATGCCGAAGGGGCCAGAGAGTCCATGCAGGAGCATCTGGCCGACGTGCGTATCAATCTCTCCACCAAGTTGGCCGAGGCCGAGGCGGAAGAGCTGCTCCACGCGACCCCGGCGGGCTGACCGCCTGTCCCGGCATTCAATTGGTTCCGTCCTGTACCAAAAAGGGCGTTGTTTTCGACAGAAAACAACGCCCTTTTCTGTTTTGGACCGTGCCGAAACGGCTTTGCTATCAAAACGACGCAGAGTGGAAAGTAGAGCGGGAGGCCGAACAACAGAAACAGGCATGACAAAGGTGGGAACATCTGAAATGATGTTCCCACCTGTTTTACTTATTCAGTAATCGTTATCTTTACGACAATCCCTCAAGAAATAAATGCACACACCAACTGAGTAATGTGTTCTCATGACACAGTTCAATCGAACATAACCGCCTCAGCTAAGTCTTGATTGGTATTTAATATTTCTGGGTCTACAATAGACACCGGAGCATTACTCTTCACTCTTTCTGCTCCTGTGATATCCCATCCGCCGCCAGCAACAGCTTCGTTTGTATTCACCATTACTTCCATACCACTATACATGAATCTTAACCAACCTTCTGCAGTTGGCGTGTCTTCTCCAAAGTACTCATAATCGTCGACACCGATCAGGGAGAAGAAATCTTGAAAGGACATGTCATCTTCCATGTCTGTAAAAAGTATGTTTGTTGTTGTTATAAAACCAGCGCATTTTATCTGGTCTTCACATTCGTTCATGGCCTTTTCAAAATCACCGCTCTGTCCTCCAAAAAAGAAGTAAACATATTCCGCCCCCTGTTCCCCAAAACATGCAGCAGCACTATCTGGGAATCCATCTAAACTTACAATAAATTCGCCTTCAGGATGCTCATTTTTTAATTCACTAAGTGTTTTTCCAATGTCATTAAAAAATTCAGGTGTGCTTGTATCACTGTCGATAGGGGCTACAGGTGCGCAAGCAGAAACTGTGAATGATACAAGCAAAAATATGATTGCAATGACTACGTTTCGTTTCATATTAACCTCCATACTGCGATATCATACTGCTAATGTAACATTTGTGAGGAATTTCTTGAAGTAAATCTATAGACAGAATGATGTATTATTGAATGAATTATAACAAGAATCACGACAAAAAACAACGACGCAGAGTGGAAAGTAGAGCGGGAGGCCGAACAACAGAAACAGGTATGATAAAGGCGGGAACATCTATAACGATGCTCCCGCCTTGTGCTGTCTTACCTAAAAGGAGGGGGTGTCTTATGCCCATAATACGAAAAAACGGGCCGCCAAATCAGCGTTTGAAAAGCCAAGCGATAAAAGACCAGCCGCAGACAAGAAGGATTAGTATAAGGCCCAAAATGCCGAGCATTCGAGAGATAAAACTATCTTTTGGCAGGTCAATAAAAAGGAATGCGAAAATCATGGATAAATTGCAAAAAGGATGCCAGTACATCTTATATGCAAAGCGATAGGAGTGTAATCTATCAGGCGCAGGTAATTTTAGGTTATAACCGATTGTGATTAAGAAGAAAAGGAGCGGTACTCCCAATAACAGTACACTTACTGGAAATACAATAAAAGATGCTTGCCGAAGCACCACCCAAAGCAACAGCGTGAGAAAAGTAATAAAGTCGAGGTATTTGGATACTTTCCAATATTTTAACTGTTTGCTCATTGCACCTCTCCTTCAAAGTCACTTTACTAAATGCGCCATCTCCGCTTATGACACACAAAGTAAATTCTAATTTGTACACCTAATGCGTACCATCCTCTGTTTTTGAGTAAATTATAGCATTATTCCAAAAAGCAAGCAAGGGCGGAAACTCATATTCCCGCCCTTGCTTGTCATAGCACATTTTCAATAGAAATGATAAATCCGAACACATTACCCACTTGGATAATGTAGTTCGGATTATCATTGTTTGGTCGGAGTGTAATTATAGGATCTGGAAAAACCCAGTCATATCAATGGTTTGTAAGTTGTCAGCAAGAGGTTTTTATCTATGTTACTTTTTTAGGTAAATCTGCGGAAAGTTTTTGTCTTTAATTTTGAGGTCTTGCCTAATTGCTTTTACTATATTAGTGAGGAACTCATCGTGAAAATCAGTTTCTTTCCCGACTGCCTCATTTTCATACTGCAATATACTTTTTACTACCTCTTCACTTCCTACAATAAGCAGTTTGTCACGATGATAAGTATATTTTGAAATGGCATCTCTGCTACTATTGTTCGCTGCAAGATTATGTAAAGATTCGATATATGAAATATAGTGTTCTTCTTTCAGTTTTCTTAACTGAAGCATATTGCTGTTTTTATTCGAGAGAATTGCTCCGATAACAGCTACTATAACAGCAGATATTGCACCAAGAACAGATATTATTATTTCCATCAGATACCACCTCAAGATAAGAATACCATATTCTTGTAGGCTTAGCCAGCAAATTTTTTTAAGAAAACAAAAAGGTGAGTCCTATAAGAACTCACCTTTGGTCGGAGTGTAATTATAGGATTTCAGAAAACGCAGATATATCAATGGTTTGCTGGCAGTCGGCAAGAGGTATTTATTCTAAAAGATTAAAATTTAGAGGCATTCCGCTCAAGAGTGAATTTGAGCGGAGTTTTCCGCAGGTTTGAGGGGGAATTTACCACCTCACCAAAACTTGCAGTCAGAATGCTTGCATCCTCCTCTAAACCAGAGCGAATGAGCGCCTCAAGTAGCAAAACAATGTTAAATCATTAAGTAACAATATATATTTTTTGAAGATGTTCACGCAATTCGTTGTTTAATGCTTCCACGTTCTTTTCAATCGTTTCAAACGACTGCTTGTCAGAGTCAGTAACTCTCTCAGCTAAAGGTATTTTTCCATCAAGATAGTCCTTAAAACGCTGCTGATAATTCCAAAATTGTGTCGTTGTCAGTTCAATTATCTCTTTATATTTTTCGTAGATGTTTTGTGGGATAAAAGCAGCGTTTTCATATAATAGCTCTTGCAGAGTGGCAGCTTTGTCAACCATTTTTGTGTATGTTCTGATTTCTTCTGCAACTTTCTCCCGATGGTTTTCCCCTTCTTTTTTAGGGTAATGCTTTTCTTCAATCGTTGTATATAGAGTGCTGATAAACTCAAACATTCCTTTTGATAGTTTGCGATATACCTCAAATTCAATATCGAACTGAACCTTCGTTACATATGAACGCTGGGTTAAACCTGCTTTATAGGCTTCAAGCTCTTTATCAATGCGTAATTTGTATTTTTGCTCAAGACGTGTTGCAATTTTATTAGCAAGAAAACTTGAAACAGACATGATAATTGCGCCAGCACCACCCATACTGAGGATTATTAAACCCACAGTTTCTAACAGATTTTTCAAAAGAATACCCCCTGCCATTTGTTTATTATTAGAACTAATTATATACTATAATGTTATAGAAAGCCACTTGCTCTGCAAAAAAATCACCGCCCAACAGGACAATGGGCGGCGTTTTCATATATAACACCATGAAGGGAGGTCACTTCCACCCAGCCAGTCTGCGGACTGGCTTTTTCATGCCACGAAAAGGAGGTTTGCAAATGGCAGATGATAAGAAAAATATTCTGGAGACAGCTCCGCCCGTCGAGGCTCCCGCTCCTGCGGTAGAAAATGCCGTTGTGCCGAATCAGCCCGCTCCCGAGCCTGCGCTGACCGATGCAGAGACGGTCATGCTGGAACACGAGGGGCAGGCGGCACTCTTTGAAATGGGCGAGGCCATGCCTGATCCCGCTGACGCTGTTACTCACGCCGAGGTGGAGGAGCCTGCCGCTCCCGAAGTCTCCAAGGCTGAAAAGGAACAGGAGCAGCCGCCCACTCCCGTCAAGGATGCCCCTACCCCGGCACATTCCGGCAAGGCGGTGGATTTTGCCGCTGCCCGTGACGAGGCGGCCAAGGAGGAGAAAAAGGCGGTCAAGCAGAAGCCGTCTACCGAAAAGGACAAGGCCGCCAAGCCCGGCAGAGGCCGTCCGCCCAAGGAGGGCAAGGCTGCTTCCGATAAGGCAAAGCCGCCCAAACCTCGGGACAAAAAGTCCCAAAGTAAGCCCGTCCCGGAGAAGCCTGCCGTGGATAAGGGCGGCGCTCCCGCTGGCGCGGAGATTACGCCGGAGCCGTCTGTGCCCCGTGACGCCACCCGTGCCGAAAAAGAGGAGATCGTCTATCTCAATCTGTCTGACCTGCATCCGTTCAAAAATCATCCCTTTGGTGTCCGGGACGATGTGGAGATGCAGGGGCTTGTGGAGTCGGTTAAGGCGGCGGGCGTCAATCAGCCCGCGCTGGTGCGTCCCCGTGAGGATGGCGGCTACGAGATCATCGCAGGCCACCGCCGCCAGCGGGCAAGCGAACTTGCCGGATTTGCGAATATGCCGTGTATCGTCCGTAACATGACGGACGATGAAGCCATCCTTGCCATGACGGATGACAACCTCCGCCACCGTGAGCGTATTTTGCCCACGGAAAAGGCGCAGTCGCTGAAAATGCAGGTGGAGGCCATCAAGCACCAAGGCTCCCGTCCCGGTGAGGAGGACAAGGACGCAGGAAAACGCTCCACGCAGGTCGTGGGAGATCGTAACGGCATGAACTACAAGCAGGTGCAGCGGTAT